>CAVGRR010000026.1:0-20121 GCA_963631655.1 Eggerthellaceae bacterium | reverse complement strand
TATTTGTCCTGAATGTGGTTTGTTGCATGAACAACTTCAGGACGCTTTCTGTTTTTATCTGATTCGGCCGACTTCACTTGACCCTTAAAAAATGAGTCGTTTGACCCTCGCATGCGTATGCGCTTATTCGCGCGCACACGAGACTGCACAACTCAAGATTACTGTGAGACCACAGCAACAGGTTACAATGTCGGAACCGCACCCACTGGATACGAGTACAATGGAACATACTACCGTTACTACAATATGGGAGACATCATCCCAGTCGACCCTGTAACATCAGAAACCACTTCCTCATCCTGAGGAAACACCGACGGCAATAAGGCCGCCGTAAACACTTATCCAAAAGACCCAGACGTCCGTTTTTACCATCTGGGTCTTTTACATATCGATATGAACCGATGTTAATTTCGAGGTTCAATTTTTAAACCGACGGTGCCATGTGGTATCTATGGCAAAGAACAAGAAAGAGAAACGGGACAGGAACATAGCCTCCTCCTTCATCGGAGGACTCATCTGCACCCTCCTTCTAGTTGTGGTCGTTCCGGTCGTGAGCGACCTGTATATCAGGCCTGTGGTGGAGGAGTTTGTACAGAACTCCGCGATCGTCTGGATCTCATCCTCGCTTCTGGTCACCCTCATCATGCTGGCGGTGCTGATCATCTTCAGCATGGCACTCGGCGGAGGCGCTATCCTCCGCAGATACGGTGTCGTGGGTGTAATCGCACTTATCGTGGCCTACTGGCTGATCGGCAACCTCCGCGGAGCCGTCCTTCCGGTCGCAGTGCTGATTATCATGTACCTTTGGGGACTCAGAAAGAAGAAGGACTGAACCTTACTTCATTGAGTCGACTTTCCCAAAGGATTCAAAACACCTTAACAAGATAACACGTAAAAGGATAATGTTAAGAAAGTATTATTGACTCTCTGCGTGTTATCTTATTTATGGATTCTGAAAAGCGGATGTATCTGACCAGAGACCTGATAGAATATATCCACTCAGGTCTCGAAGTCTCAGAATGGAAGAAGTTCATCGAGGAGAAACTTTCCGATCCCGAATATGACATTTCTGGTGCCGATGCTATTACCAAAATCCTCGAACTTGATATCGACTGGAACTCTGTTTCTGCGGATGACCCGGAACTGATCAAACAGATCTCCAAGAAGACCGGACTCATCATCCCAGATGTGCGCCTGGCAGCTTCCATCATCGGTGATGCATACAAAGCGAAACCCGACACTGAGTATCCCTGGCTCATCCGGACCTTCCTCGATCCAGACCTAGGTCAGAGACAGTTCGTTGTCGGCGCAAACTACAAACATGAGGAATCCGAAATTCTGACCGTCCCGCCGTTCCTGATAACACTGAACTATGATGATGAACTTATCTGCAACCCTGTCATCGGAACGTATCGGTTCAATTTCTGCAGAATGAAATCGCTCTGCCTCCCGTACACAGTACGTTTCGTCAATGCCGAAGACTTCCTGGGCTGCTACAGGCTGAAAACGATAACAGTTGATCCGAGTAACGAATACTATTCCGCCGACGAACAGGGGTTGCTCTACAATAAGGACGGAACAATTCTGAAATACATTCCCAACGGAAAGGAACGCATTTTCATCAACAAAAATGTCGAATACGTCGATGAAAATCTGATCGATCTGTACTCAGGTAACTTTAGGTCCGATATTTTTGATGAATTCGGCGGAGATTGGGACAAGCTGCTGAAGTTCATCGAGGTCGATCGGGAGAATCCATGGTTAAAGTCCGATGAGAACGGGGTGCTCTACGACTGGGAGGGCAATGTCCTGATCACTCCGCCATGCACGGAACCCGAAGATGCCGAAGAGGAATACAAAAACTGCAGAGAGGACTTCGAGGATTCCGATAGATTGGTAAATTACCTGCACAGATTAGAATTGGAAAAAATACTGGATAAACCGATAATCACTGACTTCGAAGAAGAAGACTGAATCTTACAGAACAGTATATCGAAAAACAGGATCTGGGACATTGCGGAAATGCCCCGAACCTGTTCATTCCTGTTCCTTGCGGTAAAGGTAGGCCGAGACCATTCCGACAACTACCAGGACCGTGGCGATTAGCAATGCCGCGGTGGATGCCATCCTGGCGGTGTCATGGTCCACGTAAAACAAAGCATAATCCGAGAAATGATTGGTCTCAAACGTAACATACCCGTCCGAATAGGTGCTGGGGACCACAGTGTATCCATCCCCGTTGAGATACCGGACCTCGATGTTCTCCGGCTCCCACCAGCTCTTAAGGGTGCACGGAACGGTGACCGTCGCCTTTCCCTCGTCGAAGTCCATGTTGGGACCGAAATCGATGTGATAGACCTGACTGTCGCTGTCGATCTGGGACATACCTTTCTTGGCCGCGTCACCGAGTTCGGATATGGTAAGTTCCGCATCTGTCAAAGAATACAAAGCAGTGCTGTCGAAGAAGACGGAACAGTCTCCGACGGTGACCTGCAGGGTGATGTCCTGAACATCGTACAAATACGAAACCGCATCGATCATCTGAGAAACAGGCACAAAAACAGTGTCGGTTTCGGAAACGACCGTGTACGTCGGTTCCTGTTCTTCGGCTGCCACAGGTTCGGAATCTGCACAGAGGACATATGCGGATACACATGCCGCCAATGCGATGATCAACAACACCGTTTTCTTCATGGTCACACCATCGAATGCTGAGACGGGGCACTGATTCACAGTAAATAACTTACTTCCATCTTTTTTATATAATATAATAGAACAACAGACGTTCCGAGATATATCATAAAGTGCAGAGATGGCAGTTGGTCCTTCCGCATTCGGGATTGTCGACCTTCCACTTCAGGGCCCACATCTTGAGGTCGTGGATGATCTCCATCAGTTCCTTGCTCGCATCGGTCAGCCGGTATTCGCTCCTTATCGGCATGGTGCTCGTGTCCATACGTTTCTCAATAAGCCCTTCGGACTCGAGTTCCTTCAGACGTTCCGTGAGGACTTTAGGAGTAAGTTCGGACATCGATTTCCTGATCTCGGAGAACCTCTTCCATTCCTCCCCTTTGCTGAGCTGATGAAGGATCAGTATGGCCCATTTCTTCGAGAGATACTCCATTGTAATGTATACGGTGCAGGCGTGGTCCATGGTTACCAATCAGAAACTTTCCAGTATATATAATCAAGTATCTATTAGATACTCAGTATCATTTAGATACAGGAGAATCGCAAATGTTATGCAGACAATGTGAAGAGACCATCGCCGGAACCGGCTGCACCCGCAACGGCGTATGCGGAAAGACAGCTGAGATCGCAGAGAAGCAGGACCTGCTCATCGGAACCCTTATTGAACTTGCCTCTACCGACAGGGTCTGCGATTTCTGTGACTGCGCACTGGTCGACGGTCTGTTCATGACCCTTTCCAACACCAACTTCGACGGCGAGGTCATCGACGCTATGAGGAACCAGATCCTCAACAGGATCGGCACCGACATCGAGATCCGCATGAAGGACATCGAATCCCTCGATGCCAACCCCGACCTCAGATCGCTCAAGGAACTCCTGCTTTTCGGTCTGAAGGGACTTGCCGCCTACTACCACCACGCCGTCGTCCTCGGTTACAAGGACAAGAATGTAACAGTATTCATCAGGAAGGCCCTCGCATCCCTTGCAAAGAACCTTTCCGCGGATGAACTCGTCGCCCTCAATATGGAATGCGGATCCGTCGGAGCCGCTTGCCTCGCACTCCTCGACAAGGCCAACACCGAGACCTACGGAACCCCTGAGATCACTTCCGTCAAGACCGGAGTCGGATCCCGCCCCGGAATCCTCATCACCGGACACGACCTCAAGGACCTCGAGCAGCTCCTCGAGCAGACTAAGGGAACCGGGGTCGACGTCTACACCCACGGAGAGATGCTTCCCGCCAACGCATACCCTGCATTCAAAAAGTACGACAACCTCGTCGGAAACTACGGAGGAGCATGGTACCAGCAGAAGGAGGAGTTCGAAGCCTTCAACGGACCCATCGTGGCCACCACCAACTGTGTCCTCATTCCCAGGGACTCCTACCGCAGCAGGCTCTTCACCACCGGCACCGCAGGTGTCGACGGTGTGAAGCACATCGAAGCAAAGGATGGAAAGAAGGACTTCTCCGAGGTCATCGAACTCGCCAAGAAGTGCGCCGCACCTAAGGAGATTGACAACAAGACCCTCACCGTCGGATTCGGACACTCCCAGGTGCTCGCACTCGCAGACAAGATCGTCGATGCCGTCAAGGCCGGAGCCATCAAGCGCTTCGTCGTCATGGCAGGGTGCGACGGACGCGAGAAGGACAGGACCTACTACACCGAATTCGCACAGGCACTTCCCAAGGACACTGTCATCCTCACCGCAGGATGCGCCAAGTACAGGTACAACAAGCTCGACCTCGGCGACATCGGAGGAATTCCCCGTGTCATCGATGCAGGTCAGTGCAACGACTGCTACTCCCTCGTCGTGATCGCCAACGCACTCGCAGAAGTGTTCGACACCGATGTCAACGGACTTCCCCTCTCATTCAACATCTCCTGGTACGAGCAGAAGGCCGTCCTCGTCCTCCTCACCCTGCTGAGCCTCGGCGTGAAGAACATCATGCTCGGCCCCAGACTCCCCGGCTTCATCACCCCCGGAATCCTGAACGTCCTTGTAGACACTTTCGGCATCAAGGCGAACAGCACCGTCAGGGAAGACATGGTCACGCTCAACATCGAGTGATCATTTCCAAGGGGGTTTCAAAACCCCCGATAAACCCCTTAATTCATTCCTTTTTACTCAGATCTGTTGAAAACAGACTGTTTTTGCTCTTTTCTGACATTGACGGTCTCGATCCCTGTCGGTTCAAAAACATTGTGAAAATCAATAAAATTAGGCAAATTCGATGAATTTAACCCCTGTTTAAACGGTCAGTATTTAAAGTTATCTAAAATCCGTATTGACTCCAACAATATTCATTTTCCGATTTCGTCGATAAATATCAATTTTCGTTGATTTTTCGCTTTTCCCCAATTTTCCAATTAGGTCCCATCGGAACCTATATATACCCACCTCAGACAATATGTATACAAGACGTAGACAAATTGTAGACGAAAAAAGAACAATTTGTAGACAAACAACAAAGAGATGTAGACAAAACAGAAAAAGGGGGGTGTCAAGAATGATCAAGGAGTACAACGAAAACCAGGGAAACAACTACAGGAGTTTCAAGAGGAAGTGCCTCATTCCGCTCTTCCTTATTGTTCTCTGTATGATCGCTCTCACCGGACAGGCATACGCCTACTCCACCTCCGTCATCGGACAGGACAACATCAGCGGCAACTACTACTCCATCGACATGTACGCACAGGACGGAGCAGACTACACTGTCGTCAACAAGTCCCTCACCTCCGGCGACAACTTCATTGTTCAGACCTCCAAGACCGTCGGATCGAACTACTATGCCTCCGTCGACGAGACCGTCATCACCTTCAACACCAAGGTCATGGTCTCCTCCAACGACCCCTCCGACTGCAAGATCACCGGAAACGCACAGTATGTTCAGAACAGCGGCTCCGCACCCATGTACTCCGCCTGGGCAGAGGAAGGAGCGGTCACCTGCGATGTCAAGGTCATCAACGATTCCGGATCCTTCGAGCCCGGAAAGTACTACGACGTCGAGGTCAAGGTCACCCTCTCCGAGATCGAGTCCGCGAACCTCGGCACTGCAGACCCCCGCGAGATCGCAGAGAACGTCAAGTTCAACGGAAACGACTGCATCAGGATCTCCCTGAACGCAAGCAGATGAGACAGACAACAGCACGCTAACCTAATATATCCCTGAGGCCCGCCTGATTTCACACCCTCGGATGGGCCTCAAATTACCAAATACTTCACGCTAACACCAGATATCCCTGAGGCCCGCCTGATTTCACACCCTCGGATGGGCCTCAAATTTTTGACAATTGCCTTCTGTTCTACTTGAACTCTGCAATGCATTCAACGGGCTGCTCCGAAACCCTTTCTTTTTTCCCCACTATTGAAAACGGCGCGAAGTTCTCAAACAGATATCTGCTGCCTGACGATCTGCATTTTGCCGTCACAGTCTGAGTCTAAAGGACTCCCCGATCGGAGATCTGTATGAGTCCCACACCTGAATCCAATTGTAGACAATCCCGAATTGTGTGTAGACAAAACCTGTCCGACGTAGACAAAAAGTGTAGACAGAAATCTGAACGTTCTCAAAATCACAATACTTTTCGGAAAACCGAAAAATGAACTCGAAAACCGTTTAAAAATGTGAAAATCAGCGATTTTTCGTAAGGAAATTCGAAAAATCGAGTATCCATTCACCTTAGGATCTGATGAAATTCTGTCAAAAACAGGGGTATTTTTGAACAAAAACCCTCGATTTCTGCAATTTTAGGTTCATTTTAAATAATTATTATTTAAAGTTATCTATATTACAAATCTTCGAACAATGTACAATTATGAACACTTGAGAAATTTTCAAGTTTTTTTGAAATGAACTCAGAAAGTCTATGATTTTTAGACCGTGCTCAACAGAAGTTATATATACCTAGAACAGACAATACGTATACAAGACGTAGACAAATTGTAGACGAAAGCGGAACAATTTGTAGACAAAACAAGAAATAAATCCAAGTCAAGAAAGTTGAGAAAAAGGAAAAGAAAGTGGCGACAAAAATGATAAAGGACTACAACCAAAACCAGGGAACTGGAAACAGTTACAAGAGGAAGCTTCTGATCCCTCTTTTCATTATTGTCCTCTGTATGGTGTCCCTCACCGGACAGGCATACGCATATTCCACTTCTGTCACCGGACAGGATGACATCAGCGGAAACTACTACTCCATCGACATGTACCAGAACGATGCGGGAAAGTACACCGTCCTCAACAGGTCCCTGACCTCCGACGAGAACTTCGTCGTCGAGACCTCCAAGACCGTCGGTTCAAACTACTTCGCTTCTGTCGACGAGACCGTCATCACCTACTACACCAAGGTCATGGTCTCTTCCAACGATCCTTCTGCCTGCAACATCACCGGAGAGGCGCAGTACAGGCACAACAGCTCCTCTGCAGAGATGTTCTCTGCCTGGTCCGCTCCCGGAGCGGTCACCTGCGATGTCAAGGTCATCAATGATTCCGGTTCCTTCGAACCCGGAGAGTACTACGACGTCGAGATCACCGTCACTCTTGCAGCCATAGAATCGGTCGACCTTGGAACCGCAGACCCCCGCGAGATCGGAGAGAATGTCAGGTTCAACGGAACCGACTGCATCAGCATCTCCCTCAGCGCCAGCAGATGATAAACCCGGTCCCCGATGCAGTCCGCTTGGGAACAAAAAACACCCCTCTGTTACATATCTGGGTCTTTGAAGACCTGCCGTTCGTACGGAATTTTATAAAGCCTAAATCCGGCATCCGTACAAATCGGTAATTAACACATATTTTCTTGTCTGGCACATCCTAAAATAGGGGATGTCGATGACTATCTATGTTCGGCAAATACGTCAGAATGGAAAGGATCATGGACCGTAACTCCGGCAACTGCGTCATAGTGCCGATGGACCACGGTATCAGCGTCGGTCCCATTCCAGGATTGATCAATTTCAAGAAGACCGTCGATGACGTCTCCGTCGGAGGAGCCACCGCCGTCCTCATGCACAAAGGTATGGTCCCCATCGGACACAGGGAGTCCGGTCACGACGTCGGACTCATCCTTCACCTCTCAGCATCCACCGATATCGGAGTGAACTCCCAGAGCAAAGTTCTGGTCGCATCCGTCGACGACGGACTGAAACTCGGAGCCGACGCCGTCTCCATCCATATCAACGTCGGAGCCCAGGACGAGCCTCAGATGCTGCAGGATGCAGGTGCTGTATCATCGACCTGCATGAACTGGGGAATGCCCCTCATCGCCATGTGCTATGCACGCGGACCCTCCATCAAGAACAGCTTCGATCCCACCGCCGTCGCCCACGCCGCCCGTGTCGGAGCCGAACTCGGAGCAGACATCGTCAAATGTTCCTACACCGGCGACATCGACTCGTTCTCCCGCGTCGTGGAAGGGGCAGAAGTGCCTGTCGTCATCGCCGGCGGACCCAAGATGGATTCAGATATGGACATCCTTCAGATGGTCTACGACTCCCTGCAGGCCGGAGGCCACGGTGTATCAATCGGCAGGAACGTTTTCCAGCACAGGGACGTCCGCGGCATCATGGGTGCCATCTCGGACATCTGCCTGAAAGGCCTGACCCCCAAAGAGGCCTTCCAGACCCACTTCGAGAAACAGTGAAACCCTCTGAACAGGGGGCCTTCTCCCGCCCCTTGCTCATATTATATATCCTTGATAGGGCGATTTCCTTTAAGGAATCCTAAAAAATATTAATTTTAAATAAGAAATTACTAATTTAGGTGCCACCTAAACTTGGAGTTTGAACCATGGAAGAGTTAGTAATCAAAAACCTCTCGGCGTCCGCCGGAGGAATTCAGATCCTCAATGACATCAACCTAACCGTCCGCAAAGGAGAATGCATCGCACTCCTCGGACCGAACGGACATGGTAAATCAACACTCCTCAACGTACTCATGGGCTCTCCGCAGTACACTGTCACGAGCGGAAGCATCTCCCTCGACGGAAAGGACCTTCTCAGTATGTCCGTCGACGAAAGGGCACGCGCAGGAATCTTCATGGCTTTCCAGGCCCCTCCCGAGGTGCCCGGTGTCGTCGCCTCCGAGTTCTACAGGGCCGGAGTTAACGCCCGCCGCGGAACCCCCGTCGGAGCATACGCCTTCCGCAAAGAGATCGAAGAGATCTGCCATCAGACCGGATTCAACCCCGACCTTCTCTCCAGGAACCTCAACGCAGGATTCTCCGGAGGAGAGAAGAAACGTAACGAGGTCCTTCAGATGCTCCTCCTCAAGCCCGAACTCGCCTTCCTCGACGAGATCGACTCCGGACTCGACGTCGATGCCCTCTCCCTCATTTCCCAGGCTGTCGAAACGCTCCGCAAATCCGGCACCACTTTCATCATGATCTCCCACTACGACCGTCTCCTCAAACTCCTCAAACCCGAGCGTACCGTGGTCATCGTGAACGGATCCATCGCAGTGGACGGTGACGGTTCCATCGCCACCAAGATCTCCCAGGAGGGATACTCCTTCATCGAGAAGGAATACGGCATCAGCCTCAAGAAGAAGGAGAGGAAGCCCGACATGCCCGCCTGCGGCACCTCCAACCCCATCATCCCCGGGGGCATCTGAACGATAATCAGCGACCTCAACATGCTCCAGAGCGGAGAGATCGCAGCCGACACCGCCATAGACTGCCTCTTCTCGAAAACCGTCTACGGCGAATACTCCAAGGAACTCGTCATCGAAGAGAACAGAAAGTGCGATATCTGCATCGTGGACCTCACGAACAGCGATCTCGACGTGAAGATCAGGCTTACTCTCAAGAAGGGAGCGAGCTGCAACGTGAACCTCGCCGCCATCTGCCACCAGAAGAGGAAGAAGAGGTACACCATCGATGTGGTCCATGAAGGACCCGACACCTATTCCCGTACCAAGATGGCAGGGATCAACCTCGGTGACGGGACCCTGCTCTTCTACGGAACCTCGGACGTATGGAAAGGCGCACACGGAAGCGACACCAGGCAGGAAGGGAAGATCACCAACCTTTCCGCCGGATCCCGCAGCGAGGTCTCCCCCGCCCTTCTGATCAAGGACAACGAGGTCAACGCAAGCCACGGGGCCGCCCTCGGTGCATATGACCCGGAAGCGATGTACTACATGATGAGCCGCGGACTCACTGAATCCGAAAGCCGCAAACTCATCACCATCGGCAGTCTGGTCCCTGTCATCGATGCTATCAGCGACAAGGAACTCGCAGAGACCGCGATGAAATCATTAGAGGCGCTTGATCTATGATAGACCCGGAGATCATCCGCAGGGACTTCCCGATGTATTCGGACGGAGGCCTCTACAAAGGCAAGAAGCTCGTCTATCTCGACAATAACGCCACCACGTTCAAACCTTATTCGGTCATCGAGGCGGCGGACGAGTACAACAGGCACATCACCGCCAACACCAAACGCGGAGATTACGCCCTGGCACATGACGCCGATGTCGCTTATGATGAAAGCAGGGAGACCGTGGCGAAGTTCATCAATGCCGACACAAACTGCGTCTGTTTCACCAGCGGAGACACCATGGGACTCAACCAGGTCGCCTTCGGTCTTGCCCATAGACTTCACAAGGATGACGAGATCGTCATCTCCTATCATGAACACGCCTCTGTCGTGCTTCCCTGGTTCAGGGTGGCCAAACAGACCGGCGCCAAGATCAGATACGTTCCCCTCAACGAAGAGGGTCGTATCACCCCCGAAGCGCTCAAGGAAACAGTCAACGAGAAGACCAAGATCGTCTGCCTCGCGAGCACCACCAACGTCCTGGGATATTCCCTCGATGTGAAGGAGATGGCGAAGATCGCCCACTCCGCAGGTGCCCTCTACATCGACGATGCTGCCCAATCCGTACCCCACAAGAAGACCGATGTGAAAGACACAGACGTCGATTTCCTGTGCTTCTCCGGCCACAAGATGCTCGGTCCCACCGGTTCCGGTGCCATGTACGGCAAGAAGGAACTGCTCGAGGACCTCACTCCCCTCATGTGGGGCGGTGAGATGAATGCAAGGTTCAGCGCGGACGGAGAGATCATCCTCGACGACCCGCCCTCCCGTTTCGAGGCCGGAACCCAGAACGTCTCCGGTGCCATGGGTCTTGCAGAAGCCTGCAGATACCTGCAGAAGATCGGATTCCACGACATCCACGAACACGAGGAGAAACTCAGGAAGAAAGCGGTCGACGGAATGAAGGAGATCAAGGACATCACCGTCTACAACCCCAACGCCGACGCAGGCATCGTCACCTTCAACCACAACACCGTCTTTGCTCAGGACGCGGCCACCTGGTTCGGAAGCAAAGGATGCTTCGTCCGTTCCGGAACCCACTGTTCCAAACTTCTGCCGCTTTACACGAACGCACCGGCCACCATCAGGGCCTCGATGTACCTCTACAACGACGAAGAGGACATCGACATATTCCTTGATGCGGCAAAACACGTGGAGGACTATCTCGATGTCTATTTCTGACGACCCTCAGTTCATGAGGGAGATACTTACCGACCATATCCATTACCCCCGCAACAAACGCGAAGGGGATGCATCGTACATCTCGGAGCACATGGCAAGTGCCAGCTGCATCGACGATGTGCATATTCAGCTGAAGGTCAAGGACGGGACCATAGAGGACATCTGCTGGCACGGCACCGGCTGTTCCATCTCCTGTGCCTCCTGTTCCATCATGACCGAGATGCTCAAGGGAAAGACCACCCAGGAGGCCCTTTCCCTCGCCGACCAGTTCGACAAGCTGATGAAGATGGAACCCTGCGATGAGGACGCATTGGGGGAGGCCGATGCCTTCGCCAACGTCCCCAAGGAACCCGCCCGCATCAACTGTGCGAAGATCGGATGGAAAGGTGTGCGCAGAGCACTCGGACAGGAGGTCAAGGAATGAACGACGAAAAACCGATCTATGATAATGACGACCGCGCACGTTACGAATTCCGCGACGACGCCAAAGCAAAATTTCAAACCCGCCCCGGACTCGATGAGGAAATCGTCCGCATGATCTCCGCTGAGAAGAAGGAGCCCGAGTGGATGCTCGAGTTCAGGCTCAAGGCACTTCATGCGTTCTTCGAGCACCACCAGCCCCGTTTCGGCCCCTGTCTCGACGACATCGACTTCCAGAGCTTCACTTACTATACCAAAGTGTCCGACAAGGTCGCCACCGACTGGAACGATGTTCCGGAAGAGGTCAAGAACACGTTCAACAAACTCGGGATCCCCGAGGCCGAACAGAAATACCTCTCCGGTGTAACCGCCCACTATGAATCCGAGGCCGTCTACGGCAACATGCTGAAAGAGGTCGAGGAGAAGGGCGTCATCTTTCTCGATACCGACTCCGGACTCCGCGAGTATCCCGAACTCTTCAGGAAATACTTCGGAACCCTTGTTCCTATCAAAGACAACAAGTACTCCGCCCTGAACGGTGCCGTATGGTCCGGAGGATCCTTCATCTACGTCCCCAAAGGCGTGAAACTTGAGATGCCTCTGCAGGCATACTTCCGTATCAACAACAAGAAGAGCGGACAGTTCGAGAGGTCCCTGATCATCATCGACGACGATGCGGAACTCAACTATGTCGAGGGATGCACCGCACCGATGTACTCCGAGGAGTCCCTTCACTCCGGAGTCATCGAGATCTTCGTCGGAAAGAGGGCAAAGATGAGATACACCACCATCCAGAACTGGTCCAACTCCGTCCTTAACCTTGTGACCCAGAGGGCTGTTGTCGACGACGACGGACTTATGGAATGGGTGGACGGAAACGTCGGTTCCAAGACCTGTATGAAATATCCCTGCTGCGTCCTCAAAGGAGAGAGGTCACACGGAAGCGTCAACTCCGTAGCCGTGGCAAGCACCGGACAGTACCAGGATACCGGAGCAAAGATGATCCACCTTGGAAAGAACTCCACTTCCAACATCATCTCCAAATCCATCGCCAGAAACGGAGGGACCGCCAACTTCCGCGGAAAGATCTACATCAGTCCCGCGGCAACAGGTTCCCGTGCCCACGAACAGTGCGACACCCTGCTCCTCGACGGAAAATCCGACAGCGACACCGTACCGAACAACAGGGTCGAGAACTCGTCCTCGTTCCTGGAACATGAGGCATCCGTCAGTAAGATCAGCGAAGACCAGCTGTACTACCTGATGAGCCGCGGTATCAACGAGAACGAGGCCACGCAGATGATCCTCATGGGATTCCTGCAGCCTTTCAGCAACGAACTCCCGATGGAGTACGCTGTGGAACTCAACCGTCTTATCGGTTTCGATATGAACGGAAGTCAGTAAACTTCAATCCCGGGGTCCGAACCCCGGTTACATTTCTTGTCTGTGATACCTTGAAGAAACTGCTGATAGTCAACGCCTGCGTGAACCGGAAACACTCCCGCACACACCGTCTGGCACATGCTGTTTCTTCTTTTTACAGAGACTATGACACCGAGGAACTCATCCTTGAGGACATGCACCTCGAACCTATGAACTCGGATATCCTTGCGAAACGTGACTCATTTCTGAGATCCGGGTCTTTCGAAGATCCGATGTTCGACCTTGCCCACAAGTTCGTTTCCGCAGACGTCATCATCGTCGCCTCGCCCTATTGGGAGAGTATGTTCAACTCGATGCTCCACACCTTCATCGAGCATGTTGCAGTTGTAGGCCTCACCTTCCGCTATTCCGCAGAGGGCATCCCGATAGGCCTCTGCAAAGCGCAGAAATTCTATTACGTCACCACCCGTGGCGGACCGATCCCCGATGAAGCGGACCTCGGTTACAAGATCTATTCCGATCTGGCACATATGTACGGTATAAGAGAATGCATACCCGTCAGCGCCCAGGCATTGGACATCGTCGGCAATGACCCAGACAGCATAATGAAGGCTGTTATCGGTCATCTGCCGGAAGTCATCAGACCTTGAAAACGTCTTATTTTATCAGTTCGGTGAATCTGTTCACTACCTTGCGGATATTGACGCTCATGAAGAGGATGGACAGCGGGATCAATATGAGACCCAACAGCATGAGATTGGTCAGGGTCTCGTGGAAGTAGAGGTAACCGACCTGGGTGGCCACGAACACTTCGAGCAGTGCGATCAGCATGACCGTGGTGGGGGACAGGATCTTGGTGGAATAGGTCTGCAGGTAATACGGAATGAGGGTCAGCAGCGGACCGATGAAAATAATATCCTTCACAACGGCCGAACAGTCGATCTTTACGAAGACCTGTCCCAGATCCACGAAGGGGATACAGAACACGGTCGCAAACAGAAGGATGTATGCCAAAGCGGTGAGCGGCTGATATCCGCGTTCGAGTAGCACCTTGTTTCCGATGGCATAGAATGCAAAAGTGAAACCGGAAAGTATACCGAATATCACTCCGTAGACGTCCAAAGTCAGTCCCTGTTCGAGAATGCCGGTGGCCAGAACAACTCCTATGAACGCCACCAAAGCCCCTACGAGATTCCTGCGGGTGACCTTCTCGCGGAAGGCGATGTAGGAAAGAAGCATGACCCAGTAGGGTACGAGCAGCTGCAGGACCGTAGAAAGCGATAATTGGATACGGATCTGCGCAGCGAACAGGAAATAGTCGGACAGCATCTTGAAGACACCGAAGAACACAAAGAGCCAGAGGTCCTTTTTCCGTATCTTCAGCCCGTCCCGGTCGAGGATAGCCATAGCAGCAAGGAGGATCACAACACTGGTCAGCATGCGGAGGAAAGAAACATCCATCGCACTGAAACCTTCATCCGACAGTCTGCGGGTGAAGATACCCATGAATCCCCAGCCGACGGCACTTATGATCATTGCAAGGTATGCTTTCGATGCCGGGCGTTGCTGCATTAAACCACTTCTTGAGATACGCGGGTCGTCGGCAGGAACGATCGGTTATATGATATCCCGTCGGATAATCAGTTGCCGCCCCGTCTCATATACTCGTGTTAAGGTCCATAATCCGACCCTGGATAAGAAACCACTGGTCACGAAAATCAAACGGATCCTTTAGGAATCACCGTGAACGTGAAGGGCTCATTTCAGGGCCCTGCGTTCCAGCTGTATCTGACGGATATTGACGTTCATGACGATGATAGACAAAGGTATGAGTACAAGACCCAGGAAGTTGAGCGGTGTCAGCGATTCGTGATAATAGAACAGACCGACAAGGGTGGCCACGAACACTTCAAGCAGAGCGATGAGGATGATCTTCACGGGGGACAGATACTTCGTCGAATAGGTCTGGAAATAGTACGGGAGAAGGGTCATGACCAGACTCATCACCAATACATCGCCGATCACAGAGGAAGAGTCGATGTTGCCGACCATGTGACCGAAATCGACAAATGGCACGCAGCAGACGGTCGCGAACAGGAGAACGTAGACCAAAGCGGTGATCGGGCCGTATCCGCGGTCTATGATGACCTTGTTGCCTATCGTGTATACTGCAAATGCAATGCCGGCGAGAAGACCGAAACAGACCCCGAGCGTATCGAAGGATATGCCCTTTTCGAGCACGCCGGTGGCGAATATGCATCCGGAAAAGGCCATGAGTATCGCGACGATCTTTCTGCGGGTGACCGCCTCACCGAACAGGATGACCGAGAACAGCAGCACCCAATAAGGAGCGGTAAGCTGAAGAACTGTCGAAAGAGAAATGTTGATACGGACCTGGGCCTCGAACAGGAAGTAGTCCGAGAGCAACTTGAAAATGCCGAAGAACACAAAGACCCAGATGTCCTTTTTCCGTATTCTGAGATCTCCCCTGTCGAAAGCCAACACGATTATGAGCAGAATGACCACGGCGATGAACATCCTGATGAAGGATGTCTCCATCGCCCCGAATCCGGCGGCGGAAAGCCTGCGGGTGAAGATCCCGATGAATCCGAACACCGTGGACGAGGTTATGATTGCGGCATATGCTTTCGAAACGGAGGAAATCTGCATCTGGTCAGGGCCCTGTATCAGTTATGAATGGTATCGGAAAGACCTATGATATATCGTCTGGGTCATTCGATGAAATACACGCGGTCCGCATCGCGGGCACGGGCATCGGGATAGTTTCCGTCGACCTCTCCGAGAGCGAGATGCCCGATGCCTTCCCACTCGCCTTCGATACCCCGGTCAGCAAGAAGCTTCTTGAAGTAGTCCATCTCGAGTTCCTCTTTGGCGCGGTGGATCCAGCAGCTTCCTAGTCCGAGGGCATGGGCGGCGTTCATCATGTTACCGAGGACAAGCGAACCGTCGTAGACGCGCTGCGGCCAGTCCTTGCGGGCGATGACCAGAAGAATGACAGGAGCACCGTAGAAGGGGTCCATCCCCTCGGGCCAGCCGCCGATCTGCCTGTTGAGATCGGCAACAGTGTCACGGACACTCTTATCCGTGATGGCGATGACCTTGGTGTACTGTTTTCCCATTGCACAGGGGGCATACAGTCCGGCCTCGATGACAGACTCGATGACTCTGCGTTCCGGCAGGCGGGATTTGAATTTGCGTATGCTACGGCGGGTCTTCAGAACATCCATAACGTCGTTCATGGTCTTACCTTGAGGTTCAGGAATGACTCGATGATAATAAATCCCTGGTCTCCGGACATCAGTTATAAATCCCTACGCTCGGATATGAATTCGGAAACCCTGTGTATACCGGGACTTCCGCTTTCGAAAACGCTTGAAAAACAACAAAAGGTGACAAAAAATGGGACTGTTCTCACGCTTCAAATCCAAGGACAAGAAAGAGACCGAGACCCCTGTGGCCCCGGCAGAACCTGCGGCGACCTACAAGGTCACCTTCAGGTGCCCCCAGTACTTCAAGGCAGAATCCGGCGGATGGTATGTGACCTTCGACGGAAAACAGTACACCGTCGAACCTCTGGGTTCCGTTTCCGTGGAACTTCCGGAAGGAAAACACACCGTTTCCGTGACATCCTATCCCGAGGCCCTGGGTGAACTCTCCGCTGAGATCACCGTCGACAGGGAGATGGTGCTTTCCGTTTCGGTCAACATGCTTAACAGAACTATGAAGATGTTCGATTACCAGCATAACGTGACCATCTGCACCAAATGACTCACATCGCGGATCCTGCTCTTTCGGAATCATTAATTAAGGGCTGTCTTAATTCGGAACTATGTCCCAATTCAACGAATACTGCGACAGAGTGAACGCTCTCCCTATGGAGATCAAAGCAAAACACATCGAGGAGCTCACCAAGGCCATCCTCCCTGCCCTCAAGGAGATCACCGACTCCGATGATTCCGACCTCGACTTCGTATCGATCTACCTCGATTTCGTCCTCGCCGCCGTCGGTGCCGACGGAAAACTGTCCGAAGAAGAATACCTTCTGACCAAGCCATTCTTCGACTCCATCGCAAAATGCGACACCACCTACGAGGATGCTGTCAAGATCTTCAAGGACGCAGGACTCGACGACCCCGCCACCTACAAGAACGCCGTCGACCTCATGGCGGACCTCATCGGACTCATCTCCGACGACCTGAAGAACGCCATCGTCAACCTCACCCTCCTGATCTGCGCCATCGACGGAGAGATCACCGACTCCGAGAAGAACTGGATCCACCAGCTCGTCGACGACAACTTCGGATACGACCCCATGGAGGAGATCAACGAATTCCTCGGAGAGGCCGGAACCTTCACCCTCGCCACAGTCTGCGGAGGACAGCCCAAGATGAGGGTCCTCGGATTCAGGGCCATGATCGACGGAAAGATCTTCTTCGCCGTCGGAACCTTCAAAGAAGTGTACAAGCAGCTCATCGCCTACCCCAACTGCGAGATCCTCGCATACAAGGGGGAGAAATTCCTCCGCTGGGACGGAAAGGCCGTCTTCTACGAGGACGACAGGTTCATGGAGGCGGCAGCTGCAGTTATGCCTCAGGTCGTTCAGATGTACAAGAACATGGGCGCCAAACTCGCATTCTTCACTCTTGAAGAAGGCAGCGCCGAGTACGTCTACGTCGACAACTCGAAAGAGACACTCTTCTGAAACTATTTTCGAGGGCCCCGCCCTCGACTTATTTTAAAAGTTGCGACCCGTGATGAAGGATAGGATGTAGGATGGATACGGGCCGCGCTCATTCCAAGGAGTGGGATCCTGTTGAAATGCAAATCTTTAAACTGATTCATACTATATAAACAGTAGTTTGTTATGGATTTATTAACTGGCTATTGGACTAATGTAATATTTCTACATATGTAGTATACGTCATTTTAAATACAGGGTGAAAATATACGAGAAGAGTAAGGTGTTCAAATGGCAGCAAAATACACCAGATTTGAAAAAGCAAGGATCGTCGGCGCAAGGGCCATTCAGATCTCTTGCGGTGCCCCGGTCTACGTCGAAGACGTTGCGGGACTCATCGACCCAATCAATGTTGCACTTGCGGAATTCGACGCGGAAGTCATTCCGATCTCCGTCAGCCACGAGTGAAACTTCAATACCGGCCGGGCCGGTAAAAACCCGGATCTTTTCTATTTCTTTCGGACTCTGATTCCACTCTGATTTTGAGTTCATTTTACCTGTCTGGGTCTTTTGATTTTTTTCTAGATTTTCTGAAGGATTGTTCGCCCGATCGCAAATGCACACTTCGAAAGAAAGTGCGTCCTCCCTTCAAAACTGAAAACCCCAAACACCGCTAACTGCAGTGGGCCCCCTCTTAAACCAATTGATTCTAGACATCATTATGACACCACACTCCAAAGACGATTCCCTCAAGGAATCCCAACGGAAGCAGTTATTCGCCTCGCCCAAGATGCTGAACGAGGCCCCCGATATCGTAGGCCGTATGACCACCGTCCTGGAGAACGGCGGATCCCTCGACACTGCGGTGAGATCCATCGCCAAGAACGGCCCCCGCATCAGCCGCATTATGTTCAAGACAATCGTCGACGACGCCGACACCCGCGTCGAACCTGATATCCGCACCGCACTTTCGAAGCAGATCTCCGCCCTTCCGGAAAAGAACTCCACTTACGCTATGGCGGTCAGGATGGTCATGTCCGCGGAGACCGCAAAAGAACCCGCCGAACGTTCCAGGATCCTCAGGGAAGCTGCGGAGATAGCCCTCAACGGACTGAAGGATTCCGGAAAGACCTTCTGCTCCTCGCTCAACACGCCCTGTATGATAATCTTCGGACTGGGTATCATGGTCCCCCTGATCCTGATGTCCATCCTCCCGATGATGAACATGAGCGGACTCTTCGGTTCCGCTTCCCTCGATATGACAAGTGTGGGAGCGATAACCCTCATCCTGATCCCCAGCTTCGTGCTGATGATCATCTCTTCCAGCAAGGAGAAGAACCCCCTCAGCACCGAAAGGGCGTTCGATCCCAAATGTATGGTACTTCTGGTCTCCGTTCCCATTATGTTCATTTTGTATCAGAAGACCTCGGACATCTCCGTCTCCATCGGCATCTCCGCCATGGCGGCCTGCATCATTTATCTGATAATTTCCGGAAACAGCATCTCCACCGACAAGAAGAAAAAGAAGATGGAGGCACAGCTGAAGGACGCCATATTCGATCTCGGAAACAGACTCCTTTCAGGCGAACCGTTCCAGATCGCCATTGTGAATCTGCTCGACAGCAGGAACGGTCTGAAGGAACTTTCCAAGAAGATCAAGAACGAGTTCTCCGTCTGCAGAGGAGACATCGAAGGGGCCCTCACCGCAGTGTTCGACGACGTCAGCCCTTCCGTGAACCGCATCCTCATCAACATCTACCGCACATCACAGAAGAACATCGCCGAAGGAGGCAGGCTCGCACTGAACCTCGGAAGGCAGATCCGCGACCAGGACATGACCCGCAGGAACATCCGCAACGAGCTCAAGAGCATGACCGACACCATGTTCGGAACAGCCGCTTTCTTCGCCCCGCTGGTGCTGGGTCTTTCGGTCTCCATCCTCGGACCCATCAGAGAGATTGCAGGAATGACGGCAGATACATCCATCAATCTCATCCTTTCTGTGTATCTCCTGGAACTCTGCGGACTTATCGCGATATTGCTGTCATTTTTGAACCCCCAGTTCACAAAAGGCGACATTCCCAGAAGATTTGCGTCACTGGTGCCCGTTTCGACCGTGATCTTCCTCGCTATGCTCAATGTAACATTATGACGTTAAAACGACAAAATATGAAGTTTGAACATGACCAAAAAACAGCTGTTCCGAAGCTGAAAACCAACTGATCGGGCAGACCGTTTTTTAGTTAAGCTTCCGACTTTACAACGCTTTATAACCAACACAACGATAGGATTAGGCGAGGCTTATGAAGATCATAAAACGGAATGGAACAGAAGCAGAATTCGACCGCATGAAGATAGTCAAGGCTATCCAGAAGGCCAATGAGGCCGAGGGCGCCCCCGAGCTCAGCAACAGGCAGATCGAC
>CAVGRR010000025.1:15663-20521 GCA_963631655.1 Eggerthellaceae bacterium | reverse complement strand
TAATCCCTTCAAAAGAAGGCGGATACGAATGTCTGAAGAATATCCAATCGTGTTTGATACCTTGCGTAAGGTCTACGGCGACTTCGTCTCCGTCAACGACCTTACCCTGAAGATCAAAAGGAACAGCTTCACCGGCCTGTTGGGACCCAACGGTGCCGGAAAGAGCACCTCGCTGAAGATCCTCACTAACCTTATCACACCCACCTCCGGGCACGCTTATCTGAACGGCATCGACGTTCAGAAGAACCCGAAACAGGCGCTCATGGGTGTCGGTACCGTTGTCGAGACACCTGAATTCTACACCTATCTCACCCCCGTCGAGACCTTCAGATATGTCGGAGAGCTCTACGGAATGAGCAGGGAATCCATCGCCAACGAGACCTCCGTCATCCTCGACAAGGTCAAGATGGCCGGATGGGCCGACAAGAAGATCGGCGAATTCTCCAAAGGAATGAGGCAAAGGATCTCTCTGGGTCTTTCGCTTCTCAACAGTCCCAGTATCATCATTCTCGATGAACCCACTTCCGGTCTCGACCCCCGCGGTATGGCCGAAATGAGGGAGATCCTCAAGAACATCAGGAACGACAAGAACCTCACCGTGCTCATGAGTTCTCATATGATGCATGAAGTCTCAGACCTCTGCGATCACATCGCATTGATCAACCACGGAACCCTGGTCCAGGACCAGGACTACGAGATGTTCATCAAGAACTCGGATTCCCGCCTGCTCGTCGTGAAGCCTCTCGATACCCCCACGGAACACACCGTCGAGGCCATCAAAGCGCTGAACAACGTCGTCGATGTGGAAAGGATGGGCGGAGAGCTCAACGTCCACTTCAAGGGAGACCTTCCCGAAATGGCGGCCTTCTTCAAAGACCTCTCGAACCTTGATTTCCCCATCGTCTCGATGAGCGAAAGTTCCAACGTTCTCGAGGACAAGTACCTGAGCCTCATCAAGGAGTCGAGGTGATTTCATGCTTCAGGATGAACCGATTTCAGACTACAGTTCCATTTCCGGATTCAAAGGCGACGTCCACCAGATGTTCGTCATCGCCAAGAACGAGATCAAGAAGTTCTTCAGAGGAAACAGGATCCTCATTTTCTCAGTGCTCATTATTGCCATCCTGGCACTTATGACAGCCATCCCCTATCTGCTCGGAAACGGATACAGCTCCACCGATGATATGGCGGTATTCATCGCCTTCGTGTCGATCATTGTGGAACTTGCGGTCGTTCTCTTCACTGCAACCTCCATCGTATCCGAATTCGAGGAACGCACCGCACTTATCCTCTTCACGAAGCCGGTCAGGAAACGCACGATCTTCCTCGGAAAGCTGCTCGCATCGATCATCATCGTGTGCGCTTACACGATCTTCTACTATCTCTACGTGATAGTACTCTCACTGATCGCCGCCGGCGGAATCCCCTCCTGCATCGGACTCTCCCTGGGTATCAGCCTTCTCGGAGTCTTCGGATGTTCCGGTGTCGCAATGCTCATGAGTTCGATGTTCAAGAAGGGAAGCACCGCTTCGATCATGACCCTGTTCGTCATCATGCTCCTGCTGTCAATGGTCGCAAGCATGATCAATATGACCACGGGCTTCACCACCGACTGGTCCCTCGATGCGGCCTTCGGATATTGCTCCAAAGTGCTCGATGGCACCTACTCGGTGACGACCATCGGAACCGCATGCGGTGTTCTTGTCGCATACGGAATCATATGCAACTTCGTTGCATACCTGTTCTTTTCCAAAAGAGACTTCTGAACCGGCCCGGGGGGTTTCCCCCACCGGTTCAATAAACCGCTAATTCTTCAATGAGCCAGACGACGGATTTTGCAACCCTTTTCACGGGGTTGGAGAAGTGTCCGCCCTGGTTCAGCTCATACTTGAAAGCACGGAGATCCTTACTGTTCTCGAGACGTTTCTTCTGAAGCAGATACTGGGATCCGATCGAAGCAGTGACGATGTTCCCGGACCCTGCCTCTTTGCCTCCGAGACTGAGATAGACCGCACTGTTCTGCGGAACTTTTGCCGAATCCGCATACTCGTTCCAGCCCTTGAACCACAAAGACCCAGAACAGCAACCTGCGGCCCTAAACACATCGGATTCATAGAAGGACCACAGGGCGAAAAGACCTGCCAAGGAATAACCGGTGATCGCGATTTGCGAGGTCTGAGGGAAGGTGGACCTGATGTATGGGATGGCTTCAGATCCTATCCACTTCAAGGTATCCTTACCTCCGTCCCCGAACTTCATACCTTCCGCCTCCATCGGCCAGGGAGACATATCATTGTCCCAGTCGTCGACCTCGAAACAGAAGATGGTGAAAGGTGCGATGGAATCCTCCTGCGGACCCAGGACCTCCAAAAGCTCGCCGAACGGATCTGAAGACGTGTGTGTCCCGGCACACCATATCACACAGGGACCGGAATCTCCCGCTGAATATGTGTGACATCTGTGGCCTGACAGTTCGAAGTCGTTGCGCATGACCCCCGATAGGGTAATGGGCTTAAATACCGTGCTTAGGATAGGGGCACTATTAAAGCGTGTCACATGATGGCACGCGAGGGATACCATGACGTTCAGAAACGAAGAATTAGAGACGATGCCGACCGAAGATCTCAAGAAGATGCAGTTCGACCTGCTCCGCAAAGAGATCCGCACGATGTATGACTCCTCTGAGTTCTTCCGCAGGAAGATGCAGTCCGTGGGACTCACCCCCGACGACATCACCGACATGAAGACGTTCAGGAAGATCCCCTACATGGTGAAGAACGACCTCCGCGAGAACTATCCCGACAAACTCTTCGTCAGGCCCTATGAGGACCTCGTCAGGATCCACGTCTCCTCCGGAACCTCCGGCCGTCCCACCGTCGTCGGTTACACCAAGAACGATCTCGACAACTGGACCGAATCCCTGGCCCGCGGACTGGTATCCTTCGGTGTCGGCCCCAAGGATGTCTTCCAGAACATGCACGGCTACGGTCTCTTCACCGGAGGTCTCGGTGCCCACTATGCAGCTGAGAGAGCAGGTGCCACCGTCGTCCCCACCGGGGTCGGAAACACCGACAGGCAGATCCAGCTGATGCAGGACCTCCCCGTCACCTGCCTCGCAGGTACCCCTTCATACATGTTCCACATCGCCGACGTCTGCGACCAGAAAGGCGTCGACATCAGAAAGGACACCAAGGTCAGGCTCGCCCTCGCGGGAGGAGAGCCCTGGTCCGAGTCCATGAGGCGCAAACTGTACGACAGGACCGGTATCAAGGCCCACAACTGCTACGGAGCGAGCGAGTTCTACGGACCCATGTTCGTCGAGTGCGAGAAGCAGTGCGGAGCCCACGTCTGGGCCGATCTGGCACTTATCGAGATCCTCGACAATGACGGAGAACCTGTGGAAGAGGGACAGCCCGGAGAGGTCGTCGTAACCATGCTCCAGAAAGAGGCCTTCCCCCTGATCCGTTACAAGATAGGAGACATCTCCACCCTCACCTGGGAGAAATGCGCCTGCGGCAGGACCCACCCCCGTCTCGGAAGGATCACCGGCAGGAGCGACGATATGATCGTCGTCAGGGGAATCAACGTCTTCCCCTCACAGATCGAGAGCGTCATCGGAGAGATGAGCTTCCTCGCCCCCTTCTATCACATCACCCTCACAAACGAGAACTACATGGACAAGATGGTCATCGACGTCGAGTTCACCAACGAGGCCCTCACCGAGGACATGGTGAAGATCAATGAAATGACCCAGCAGGTCCAGGCAAGACTCAAAGAGATCCTCAATCTCAAAGCGATCGTGAAGATCAACCTCCCCGGAACCGTCGAACGTTTCGAGGGCAAGGCGAAACACGTCACGGACAACCGTTCGTGGGAGTGACACCACGTTAGGAAGCATACTTGAAATCCTTATGCTTCTCTGTTTCGCGGCCTCGTGGCCGTTCAACATCATCAAGTCCTGGAAGTGCCGCACGGCCGTCGGGAAGAGCATAATGTTCGAGGTCATCGTCGTCATCGGATATTTCTGCGGTATCGGAAGCCATATCGCGAACGACCAGATCAACATGGTCATCGCATTCTACGTCCTCGACATCATACTCGTATCGACCGATATGACCCTCTACTTCAGGAACAGGAAGCTCGACCAACAGCGCATGGAGACATTGGCGAATAGGGAACAGTAAAATATCCTCATTAACATGTCTACTTATGGAAATCAGCTGTGATGGTATCGTTGATGGCAGGATCCTTGACAGGTTCGGTAGCAAAGGCACCGAATTCGCCAGCGGAGATATGCCTTCCCGCTCCCTTCCCCTGAAGATCGAAGGCGCCCCGGCAGGCACCGCCTCATATGCCATCGTCTTCGATGATCCGGATTCGGCCCCTGTATGCGGATTCAAATGGATCCACTGGGTGGTCGCAGGTCTCAGGAAGACCGTTCTCCCGGAGAATGCTTCAAGAGAGGACCCGTCCCTCATCCAGGGATGCAACGACTGGCTGAACCACGGAGTCGAAGACCGCCTCGAGGCATCTTTTTACGGCGGTCCCGCACCACCTGACAAAGAGCACACCTACGTCCTGACCGTCTACGCCTTGGATTTCGTCCCTGCACTGAGGAACGGATTCAAGCTTGAGGATCTCATGAAGGTGAGCAAGGACCACATCCTCGCCAAATGCACTTTGAAGGGAACCTATTCCCCCGCTTGATCACACTACCAAACACTTGATATCGTGATATCATGTCGACAATTGTACAGCAAGACCTTGATATGTCGGCCTTGGGAGTTCTCAAAGATCCAGATTATGAGAAAGCCCAGGAACTTGCCATCGAAGGCAGCACCGACGCCTACCCCCTGTT
>CAVGRR010000025.1:0-15526 GCA_963631655.1 Eggerthellaceae bacterium | reverse complement strand
CCCTGTTTCTGAAATCCGCCTCCGCAGGCAACCCCGCCGCCGCTTACATGGTGAGCCAATATCTTGATATGGGTGTAGCCTCCGGAAACGAAATGGATTCCGTACTCTGGGCCCTCTATTCTTATCTCGGTTATTCCACCGATGCCAGGGAATGGATGGAGTCCCACTTCAAAGCGGACGACAAATTCTCCGCAAAGAAGTTCGTGGAATACTGTCTGGGACTTGCGGACCAGAAAAACGGGGCCGCTGCATTCATCGCGGGAATGGCCTACTATACTGGTCAGGGCGTCGACTTCGACGCTGAAAAAGCGTATGCTCTTTTCAGCAGATCGGAGGAATACGGCAATCTCGACGGAGCCTGCGAAAAGGCGCTCTGTATGATCAGGGGCGCCGGAAGGACCCAGGCCCTGGAGGAAGGACTTGCACTGCTCATCTCCACCGCAAACAAAGGAAACATCCGTGCGGCACTGAAATACGCCAAGATGCTGGAGACCGGAGCGTTCGTCTCCAAGAATCCCACCAAGGCACTTGCAATCTATCAGCATCTGGCACAGAAGAAGATCCCCGTCGCCACCTACGAGGCGGGACGCTGTTTCCTCGACGGCATCGGAACCCCCAAGGACACATCTGCCGCATATTCATGGTTCACCGTCGCCCAGGCCCTCGGCTGCGTCGAAGGTGACTTCGGAATGGCCCGCTGCATGCTCGCAGGCATCATCGAGGACAGCACCAAGAAAGGCGTCGAACTCATGACCGCGGCCGCTGACAAAGGCTGCACCGACGCCATGTACATGCTCGCTCAGCTCTACGGCAAGGACGGGAGGATCGTCAAGAAGAACACTTCTCTTTCCGTCGAATATTTCCGTAAAGCTGCCGACCTCGGCAAACCCGTGGCCGAGATCCGTATGTCGGAGATGCTGGAATCCGGAGAGGGAATTCAGAAGAACCATCCCCTTGCTGTTCAGTATGCTCTCCGTGCCGCAAGTCACGGCAACATCGAGGGATGTTACATCGCAGGTTCCGCACTTCTCAGCGGAAACGGCGTCGCGAAAGACGAGATACGCGGATTCTCTCTGTGCAAGATGGCATCAGATCAGAATTACATGAAGGCTGCATACGTCGTAGCCAACTGCTACATGCGCGGAAAAGGCACCGCCAAGGACGGTAAGACCGGTTTCGAGATGCACAAGACCCTTGCGGAACACGGTTTCATCAAATCCATAGTCGTGGTCGCAGAAGGATACTATCACGGAGATTATGTCGAACAGGACTTCAACACCGCATTCAAGCTGTTCAAAGAGGGTGCAGAGAAGGATAACGTGTTCTGTCAGTACTATCTCGGAGACTGCTACGACAACGGCCGCGGAACCAAGAAGAACTCCGAAGAAGCGGTCAAATGGTATTCCAAGGCCGCCCGTCAGGGACACACCCTTTCCAAGAAGATCCTCGAGGAACGCAAGGTCGACCAGATCCTGACCGACGAATCGCCTTTCGCAACCTTCGAAAAGAGCGCCCGTGCAGGAAACGCACAGTCCATGTACATCCTCGGACGCTATTACGAGGACGGTATCGGCATCGAAAAGGACCTCAAGAAGGCCAAGGAATGGTACGCCAAGGCCAAGAAGAGAGGAAACCAGGCTGCCCGCAGAGCACTGGAAGCCCTTGAAAAGAAGGAGTGAAACAACACTCCTTCACCTTCAAACTTTAAAAGAAAACATTGCAGGACTCCCACCTGCAGTGGCTTTTAACCTCTGTGATTGCTCACATGAATCTCTACATTTCCCAGGTCTTTATCCCGGGAAACAGGTTTCCGCAATTGAATGCGTAAGTAGTAGAACCCTTGTCACCCCTGCCCGTCTATTAAACGGACAGACTTGCAATCGGACGTTCCGCTTTCGACAGAACAGCTTCGGACTTGGACTGCGTCCCTCGCCAGCTCTTTTTCTGCCTACTAACTTCTACAGGATACAACTGCTACCCGGTTGTCCCCTTCAGAACACCAACCATTTCGTGTCCTTCATTCCGATCCACGGCCGTCCCGATGGAACAATCGGTACGGATTTTCATCAGATACTTTTACCGACATATGTCGGTGAACCTGTGCCGCTAAGCCGGAGCCTCAGACTCCGTTCCACCCAATGGTGCTTACACAGTTTTATTATGGTTTCTTTCGGCCCGTATCTGACCGTGTGTAGATATCCATTGCATATCCGCGGGGCCCTTGAGAAGTCCGGCGGACCATGACAGTACCCAGACCGATAGGTTCCCGGAGTTCCGATTTGGCTACCGATCCGTTCATCGTTTTCACGACTACGAACTGCACATAAGTATTATTTAAACGGCTATATATAATTTCTCAAAAAAGCACTTTCACTAGCCAAATGAACAGTACGAAAGTATATCCCCACACCCAAGCGGGTGCAGGGGGTTGGAGTTTGCCTTTTTCAAGGAGTGAGTCTGACCGGATCCCTCGGGAAGAGAATGGCCTCACGGATGTTTCCGAGGTCGAGCATCTTGACGAGAAGCCTCTCGATACCCATTCCCCATCCACCGTGCGGAGGCATTCCGTACCTGAACGCTTCGAGGTAGAACTCGAAGTCAGCGGGGTTGAGACCTTTCTTCTCCATCCTGGCGACAAGCCTGTCATACCTGTGCTCCCTCTGACCGCCGGAGGTGATCTCGGTTCCCTTGTAATCAAGGTCGAACGAGAACGAGTAGGGGGTTCCGTCCTTCTCCATGATGTAGAAAGGTTTGGCCTCCTCGGGGTACTCGGCGATGAAGTAGAGTTCGACCCCCTTCTCGGCCATGACCTCTCCGACGATCTTCTCACCCTCGGTTCCGAGGTCGTCTCCCTCTTTGAGGGGGAGTCCGTGGTCCTGCACCATCTTGAGGCATTCGCTGTAGGTAAGGATGGGATACGGCCTTGCTGGAACATTGATCTCTTTGCCCAGGGTCTCGAGCTGTTTCTTTCCCCTTTCCTTCAGTCCTTTGAGGACATAGTCCACAACGGACTCGAGCATCGCCATGACCTGTTCCTCGTTCTCGATCCAGGACATCTCACCATCGAAGGAGATGAACTCGGTCACGTGACGGTTGGTGTTGGACTGCTCCGCACGGAAGGCCTGTCCGAGCTCAAAGACACGGTCGAGACCGGAGGACATGAGGATCTGCTTGTAAAGCTGAGGCGACTGTGCCAGGAAGGCATTTCTGTCGAAGTATTTGATCTGGAAGAGCTCTGCTCCGCCCTCTGCTCCGGCGGCGTTGATCTTGGGGGTGTAGACCTGAACGAAGTCGTTCTGACGTACCGCCTCCTCGATAAGCTCGACCATGATGGACTTAAGTTCGAAGATCGCTTTGATCTCGGGCTTCCTGAGGTCCATATACCTGTGGTTGAGACGGGTGTCCATCTCCACGTTGACCTTGTCCACGACTCCGAGGGGAAGAGGGGTCCCGGCGAGGGAATAGACCTCGTAAGAAGAGGGGATTATCTCAAGACCCAGAGCGGTCTGGTTGCTTGCTTTCACTTCACCGGTGATGGCGACGGTCGACTCGCGGGGAAGCTTGGTGAGGCCGTTGAAAAGCTCGGGGTCGAGCTTCTTCTTGGGCAGGGTGATCTGAATGGTTCCGTAGCGGTCCCTGAGGGTGACGAAAGAGATGCCTCCGAGGTTCCTGACGTCCTGGACCCATCCTTTGACGGTGGCGGTACCGTCCTCCACGGAAATGTTCTTCGAGTTTCTGATCTCGGTCATGTTATCGGGCGGGATATCGGTCGGTCTGTTATAGGACTTTTCATTGGTTTGGGAAAAAGACGGTCGGAAAAAGAACCGCAGAGAAAAAATCCGAACCGCGGTCGGTACCCATCTTTATTATACCTTAAAAGAATCAAGGGTTCAATTCGGTGTTAACCTATGGCTGAAAAAGTCACTGTATCGATTATCAAAGCAGACATCGGATCAATCGCCGGTCACATGACCCCCCATCCTTCTATGATGGCCAAGGCGAAAGAGATCCTGACAGACAAACAGAAACAGGGAATCATTGAGGATTTCTATGTCACCCGCTGCGGTGACGACATCAACCTCTACCTCACCCACTACAAGGGAGAGAACAACTCTGAGGTCCACGGAGCCGCCTGGGAATGCTTCCAGGAAGCCACCAAACTTTCCAAATCCATGCACCTCTACGCAGCAGGTCAGGACCTGCTCACCGACGCTTTCTCTGGAAACGTCAAAGGTGCCGGACCCGGTTCAGCAGAGATCACCTTCGAAGAGAGGCCTTCCGAGCCCCTTCTGTTCTTTATGGCTGACAAGACCGAGCCTTCCGCATACACCCCCATCCTTTCCAGGATCTTCCTCGACCCCTTCACCACCACCGGACTTGTCATCGACAAGAGGGCCAAACAGGGATTCGACATCCAGATCCAGGACGTCCTTGACAACAAGTTCGTCACCCTTTCCGCACCTGAGGAGACCTACAGTATTCTCTCCCTTCTCGGAGACACCTACCGCTACGCCATCAAGAGGGTCTACAGCCGTTCCGGTCTCGGACCCGCAGCGGTCGTTTCCACCGACAAGCTCAACATGACCGCCGGTACCTACGTCGGTAAGGACGACCCCGTCTGCATCTGCAGGTGTCAGTCCGGATTCCCCTCCGTCGGAGAATATACCCAGGTCTTCCAGAACGTCTTCTTCGCCGCAGGATGGATGAGAGGCTCCCACATCGGTGCCATGTACCCCTGCAGCCCCGAGGACTCCAACCCCGTCTACTACGACGGACCGCCGAGAATATGCTGTCTCGGATTCCAGCTCAACGAAGGCAAGCTCCAGGGACTCGAAGCACCCGGAGTCAAGGGCGGAGACCACGTCCCCGTCGACATCTTCAAGAGCGACACCTGGGACCTTGCCCGCCAGAACGCGATCAAGGCCTCCGTCCTCATGAGGCGCCAGGGACCGTTCATGCCTTCCATCCTGGGAGCTGACGAGATGGAGTACACCTCCAGGCCCGCTGTCCTCGAAGACCTCAAGAAGAGGTTCGTCACCCCCGCCGACGAAGACAAGAAATGCTGCAAGAAGTGCGGCAAATCCGACGTCGAGTGAAACCCATGAACAAGGTAGTCATCGTCAATTTCAAGGCATATGCAGAGGTGGACGGTCAGAAGGCCGTCGACCTCGCCAAAGCTTGTGAGGAGGTGGCTACCGAGACCGGGGCCGCTATTATGGTCTGTCCGCCTATGGTGGAACTGGCCACTGTATCGGCCTCGGTCAAAATCCCTGTTCTTTCCCAGAACGTGGATGCAAAGAAACCCGGTTCCGCAACAGGATGGATTACCCCGTCCATGGTCCGCGCCTGCGGATGCTTCGGAACCCTGATCAACCATTCGGAGCACAAGGTCGACCCGCAGATCGTCAGCGAAGCGGTGCGCATGTCCCATGATCTGGGTCTTTGCGTTATCGTCTGCGCGGACAATGTGGAATCCGCTAAACAGCTTGCGATTTTCGCTCCGGATTACATCGCCGTGGAACCCCCTGAACTCATCGGAGGAGACATCTCCGTCACCACCGCCGACCCCGACATCGTGAAGAACACGGTGAACGAGGTACACTCCGTCAACCCGAACATCAAGGTGCTCTGCGGAGCAGGCGTGAAGAACGGAAAGGATGTGGCCACCGCCATTGAACTCGGTGCGGACGGCGTCCTGCTCGCATCCGGAGTCGTCAAATCGTCCGACCCCCGTGCCACCCTCAGGGACCTCGTCAGCGGCCTCTGATTACAGAGCAGATTCGCTAACTGTACTGTCCGCGTTTATAACGGTGTTTTCCGAACACCGTGCATGAAACATATCCGGTCAGCAGTTTTTCTATGTCTGGCACTGTTGCTTACACCGTCGTTCTTCACATTCGATTCGGATGCGGCGCAGAACCAGGGCATACAGATCTCAGAGGTCTATCCCAAAGAAGAAGCGTTCTCACTGAAGAACATCGGAAGTTCTGAGGCGGATCTGAAAGGTTATCAGATCACCGACGGCGAAGGCACGATCGAGATAACAAAATCGATAAAACTCGCCTCGGGACAACAGATCACGATCGCAAAAGAGAACCCCGGAAATTACTTCGATTCCGACTCCTGGGTCATTACATATTCTTCAGATTCATTATCCAAAAAAGGAAGCTTCATCCTCGCCGACAGCGGCGACGAACTATCCCTGATCCTGAATTCGGACACCGTGGATTCGGTATGCTGGGGAAGTTCTAACGGGGTCACAGGATGGACCGGAGAACCTGCCGAGATCTCTTCGGGACTGCACCTGAAAAGAAAGAACACAACTGATACTGACACGGCACAGGATTGGACCGTCACCAAAAGAGGATGGACCACAACACAGCCTTATGAGTACACATTCAGTGCGATGGTCTCCCCTTTCTCCTTCCCAGAAGAGGAAGGACTGCCGATCCTCCAAACACTCAATTCAGCTGAAACTTCCATCGACGTTTCCATCTACCTTGTCACCAGCAGAGATGTCATCTCCATACTGTGCCAGAAGGCCCAAAGCGGAGTAAAGGTCCGTATGCTGGTCGAAGGAAGTCCGCTGGGAGTTGACATAAGTTCGGAACTGAGCCTGCTGAAAGCAGTGGAGGAAGCAGGAGGGGAGGTAAGACTGATCAACTACTCCGGGGCCGACAACTGCCGTTATTCGTACGTCCATAACAAATACGCCCTCGTCGACGGTGATACGGTCATCATAACCTCCGAGAACTGGACCACAGGCAACATAGGAGAATACGGCAACCGCGGATGGGGCGCAGTGATAGAATCAGCTCAATACACTGACTATATGAGAACTGTTTTCGAGAACGATTACTCCCTCACCTGGGGCGATGTCTCTCCTCTGAGCACGGTCTATCCCAACCTCAAAGCAAAGACGGATCTCGAAGCGCCGGAATACGAAGAAATGACCCTCACATTCTACGAATCGATGGTCACGCCCACAGTATCTCCCGACAATTCACTCGACACCCTGAAGCAGTTCATCTTATCCTCTCAGGAAAGACTCTATGCGGAACAGATGGACCTCGGAGGAACGATGAGTTCGACCACCGGAGAGACACCAATCTCCTGGATGTCCCAGATAAGTTCAAAAGACGTCGATACAAGGTTCGTCCTCGACTGTTCGCAGACCGATTCAGACACTCATACCACTTATCTGAACCTCATCGAAAGCACCACTTCCATCAAGGCTATCGGATTTTACGAAGGCAAGGATTTCGACCTCATCCACAACAAAGGACTGATCTCCGATTCTTCTGTGTGGATCGGGTCTGTCAATTGGACAGACACATCCTTCACACGCAACCGTGAAACGGCCGTGATAATCAGTTCCCAGGACATTGCAGACCATTTCGCCGACCTCTTCGATCTGGATTACGGGATCAACATCTACACGGTCAAGGAAACCGGTCTGAACCTGCAGGCACAGGTGGTCGATACCGAAGGAGGAACGGTCATCAAACTCTCGGTCGACGGACCTGTCGGATACAAGTACAAATGGCTGCTGAGCAACAACACCTCCCGTGAAACGGAGAATCCTTTCGTCCTGTTCGATGCACCTTCCGAAGGCGAGTATCTCGCCACAGTTCTGATAGAAGGATTCGACATCATCGAATCAATAGATGTGATCATTGGAAGCAGGGGAGAAGAATCACAGGACCCTGTCATTTTAGGTGCTCTGGCACTTGCGATACTGATGCCCTGCGTAGGTGTAATTTCATATGTGATAAGATCGAAGAACAGGTCTAGAAAGAAGAGGTCCTGCAGCAGGTACAGGTACTGACGGAGACCGACAGAATACCTTAAAAGGCCCGTTTCACATTCACACAGGAGAAAATGGAGATACGCATCATGCGCCCTGAGGACGAACCTCAGGTATACTCGCTCATATGCAGTTCGCTCGAGGATTATTTCGTTCCTGAGACGGTCAGTTTCTTCAGGATGCAATGGGGCCGCGGGCAGATCGTGGCCACGGATTTCACCGGAAGGATCATCGGTTACCTCGCCGGAGCCAAACTCCCCAACGGCCACGCCTCCGTCCATCTGTTCTGCGTCGCCGACGGCCACAGAGGTAACGGACTGGGAGGACTCATCCTCGACCGTTTCAAACAGACAGCGGTCATGGAAGGATATCACATCATCCAGCTCGAGGTCAGGGAGGACAACGACAGTGCGTACAGGTTCTACTCGAACCGCGGATTCGTGCCCGTCGAAAGGCTGGATAACTTCTACAACGACGGTTCATCCGGCATCAGAATGGTCTGCGACCTCGGTATGACGTCATTCACGTTTAGTAGGGATAACTAAATTTCATATATATGCGGATTTTACCGCGATATATGGCAGAGGCTCCGAAAGCACAGGAACTTTTCGAAAAGGGTTACGAATACTACACTTCCGAAGATGATTCCCTTGCACCGAAAGCATTCGATTGTTTCTCACAGGCGGCAGAACTCGGGAACATCGATGCGGTATACTACCTCGGAGTGATGTACTACCACGGTGTTGCCGTGGAACAGTCTTTTGAAAAGGCCGTCGAACTGTTCTCCAAAGCCGCATCCGAAAACCACCAGAAGGCCATGTACAACCTCGGTGTCATGTACGAGGCCGGAACAGGTGTCGAAAAGGACTATTCCGAAGCGATGAAATGCTATGAGAAGGCGGCAGAACTCGGAAGCGCCAAGGCGATGTACAACATCGGGACCATGTACCGCGACGGAAACGGCGTTGATCAGGACTTCTCGAAGTCCCTCGAATGGTTCAAGAAGTCCGCTGAGCTCGGATTCACCAAGGCACAGTTCAGCATCGGCATGGCATACCACAAAGGTAAGGGCATGCCCGTGAACGAGTTTGAAGCGATGAGGTGGTTCAAACTCGCCGCCGACGCAGGCCACAAGAAGGCAATGATCATGGTCGGTGCCCTGAAAAAACAGATCAACGTCGTCAGCATCAGCTGAGATCGATCATCGATTTCCAGCATCTGGCACATCGGGTTTTTCACTTATCTTCGTCGCGCCCCATCAACCAATCAATAAGATTGACGATTCTGATACCTTCATCATCGCCCAATCCGAATGTATCAAGGGTGAGTATGATCTTTTGATAATTGTCCGTCAACGCTTTCAGCGGCCTGATCTCTCTGGAATAGGTCTCTGATGCAGCCACGGTCTGTGATACCTGATAATACCTCACTTTATCCACAGAGATTGCGGTAAAATCGATTTCCTGGTCACGGAAACTCCCGACAAATACTTTATATCCCCTACGAAGCAACTCGAAGTAGACGATGTTTTCAAGTGAAGTGCTTATGTCGCGTAACTCGTTCGGAGTCACCAACAGAGTTCTCATACCCAGATCTGTAGCGTAATATTTCCCCTTGGAATTGAAGATCTTTTTACCAACAGTATCGTAGCGTTCGGCATGATAGAAAAGATGTCCTTCTAACAGGGCATTCAGATACTTACGTACAGTATCATCCGGAATCATAAGTTCAGTCGAAATCCGACCCGCATTTGTGATTTTACCGATATTTGAAAATAAAAATCTGCTGATCATTTCCAACAGATCTTTTTTTCCGGTGGTGTGAGTAAGAACATCCTTCATCATGACGGTGTTGTATGCACCCTCTGCCTGCATACGGCATAATTTATCCCCCCTGTCCGGCTCAATTGAAGGTAGGGGCCCGTAACGCAGATACTGTTCGAATCTTTTTGTTTCAACACCGCCATTTAACTCCATGAACTCTTTGAATGATAAAGGTAGAATTTCAACCTCGATGTATCTTCCAGAGAGCAGAGTAGATAATTCGGAGGATAACATCTTAGAGTTAGATCCGGTGATATACGTATCACAATCCCTGCGTGCAACGAGCATAGCAACGACACGTTCCCATTCGTCGACATTTTGAATCTCATCAATGAAGATATAATGGAGCCCTTCGAGATCCAAACACGGTTGAAGTAATTCTTCTAATTCGGTCAGATCGATTTTTTTCCCTAAAATGTCAAGATTGATGTAACAAATAGATTCTTCTGAAACTCCGGATGAACGCAGTTGATCCAGATGCTGAAGCAGAACTGTTGTCTTCCCCACCCTGCGCATACCGGTTAAAACTTTCACGAGATCTGTTTTCCCAGTAGAATCCTTCAGAAGTTGAAGATAATCCTGCCTCTTAACGTCCATAAGTCAATGAAGATCTATTGAATTATAATATTTACCATTTAATTAGGTATAATCCTAACTATTGTCATTTTTTCCTAATAATTTAGGTTTTTATTTTATCATTGCATATTTTTCTCAAAATTATAGGGTTATTAGAAAGATTTGTTGAGAGATAGTACCTTATTGTAGAAAAATATGGATTTCAATCCATAAAAATCTTGGATTCGAATCCATAAAAAATTAACATTTAAATCCAAGAAATCGATTTACTATTATGTCGAAGAACATCGTCCCCCGTACGGAATACCTCAGACAACTGGATTCCTATAGGAACGACACGGATCTCCTGAAGATCATCACGGGTGTCCGCAGGTGCGGAAAATCGGAACTCTTGAAACAGTTCAGACAGCACCTTATCGATGACGGGGTCCCCGAATCACAGATAATCTACATCGATCTCGAAGCAAAAAGGTACATTATTGATTCCGAAAGGATGCTTTACGAGACCATCAGGAACAGCATCCACGGTGACGGATATTACGTGATCCTCGATGAGGTCCATTTCATCAAAGGGTGGGAAAGGGTTGTCTCGACGGTGAAGAACGAGTTCGGTGCCAACATCTACCTCACGGGTTCGAACTCAAATATGCTCTCCGACGACCTTGCGACACATGTCGCCGGCCGTTATGCAACCATCAATGTCCTGCCGTTCTCATTCAGGGAGTTCATGGTGCGCTACCCCATCGACGAAGAACACGGATATACCCAGAGGTTCCACCAGTATATGCATTGGGGCGGAATGCCCATCGTGGACCTGAACGATGATGAGTCGAAAAACCGTTCCATTCTCAGAGGTGTTTACGACTCGATCCTCAACAACGACATACGCCCCAGAGTGGAACTCGAGCAGGTGATATTGGAGAACATCACTGCATTCATCCTTTCGAACACAGGAAATGTGACCTCAGCAGGAAAGATCACAGATGCCGCCTTCGTCGGTGACCCCCGCACCACCGAAAGATATCTGCGGGAACTGGAGAAAAGCTTCATCTTCTACAAGGCTGACAGATATGATGTCATCGGACTGAAACACCTAAAGACCAATGTGAAATTCTATCCTGTAGACATGGGAATGATGAACACCATCCTCTACGGGCAGGAGATGAACGAATCAGCATTGCTTGAATGTGTCGTCTTCCTGGAACTCATAAGGCGCGGATACAAGGTCTCCGTCGGCTCATACCGGAACAAGGAGATCGATTTCACCGCCTGGGGGCCGGACGGAAAGATCAAGTTCTATCAGGTGGCACTCAGACTCGACGACCCCGGAACCCTTAAAAGGGAACTTGATTCGTTCAAAAAGCTCAGTCCCGAATCGAAGAAGATCCTGATAACTTTGGACCGCGACGGACACGATGTTCCAGATAATGTGAAACTTGTCAACGCGGTGGATTGGCTGCTTGAGAACTGACCGCATCCGCGGTCGGAAAAGGAACCCCCTTGCGGGGGCGTGAATGGTTTACTGATACATCGAGTCGTCGATGTGCTCGTTCTGCAGATAGTACTCGGACTTCTGCTTCTGAGCATCGGAGATGTCGTGGGTCATACCCTTCTGGTAGGAACCGTACCTCTCCTTGATCTGCTCCTCGACGGGTTCGGACCTCTTCTTGGCACGCCTGACGTGGTCAGCGGTGATGAGTTTGGACTTCTCCATCACTGCGATATCTCCCGCAGCGCGGATGAGACCTCCGAGCTCCCTGAGCCTGAGGGTGAGGGAGTTGATCTGGTTGTCGTGCTTTGCACGCCTCCTGCCTTCGGCGATGATCTCCTCCACGGCCTCGATGGAGGCGTCGGGGATGTGACCATCCATGGCGATCTCCTGAGCGACGAACTGTGCGTATTTGGCACGGTTGTGGCTGTTGTCGGGCATTGCCACGTCGACAAGGACCTCGTATCCGTTTCCGATGATCCTCGACCTCAAAGGCGAGAGGATGTTCTCGAGGTCCTGCATGTTGCATGCAGCTACAAGTATGAAATCACAGGGTACGTTCTCGACCTTGACACTTGCTCCGGAGGACTGGGGGTTGCGCCCGGTGATGGGGAACTTCTTGTCCTGCATGGCGGTGAGGATGTACCTCTGAAGGGAACCGAGATGGGAGATCTCATCGACGAAGAGGACACCTTCGTGTGCCTCGTGGATAGCTCCGGGGATGACCCTCTGATAGGCGGGTACTCCGATCTTGTCGTGTCCGCCGTAGGGGTCGTGCCTGACATCTCCGAGCAGTTCGGTCTCGGAGGCTCCGGTGGCCATAACGAAGGGGTTGCGGTCCAGTTTGACGATGGTCTTGCTGGTGGACTTCTTGTTGAGCTTGTTCCTCTTCTCGAGGGCCTTGGTGTCGAGCATACGAATCTTGTTTCCGGCACGCTCGAAGACAATGGTCTCCCTGACGCCGTTCTGAGTGCGGATGGTGTTGACCTTCTCCTTTCCGGCCACCATGTTCTGGAGTCCGGCGGACTGAAGGATGCCCATGATGTTGACACCGAACGGATTGTTCGCTCCGCCCTCGATCTTGCTCCTTCCGCACTGGGGACAGGAGATGTCCTCGGGGGTGGAGAGGTGACCGCATCCCTTGCAGCGGAAACCGAGTTCCTCGGCCACGTTGCTGGGGACCTGGGTGGGATCGAGGAGGGTACCGACCGAATCGTTGTCGTCGCTCTGCTCGGTATTGACGTCCTCGGCGGAAAGGACGTTCAGGAACGGCCTTTCGGGGTTCTCGGGGTTGTTGGAGACCCTGATCTCCTGGGTGGCCTTGGGAAGGTTCATCGAGATCGCACGGGCGATCATCGATTTTCCGGTTCCCGGAGGACCTACGAGCAGGAGGTTCCTGCGTTGGACGGCCGCAATCTTGGCAAGGGTGATGGCCTCCTCCTGACCGAGCACACGGTCGAGAGGGTCGGCGGGGATGAGCACCTGTCCGGTGTGTTTCAGGGCTTCAACATCTTCCCATTCTTCAACAGCTACTTTCTTGGGGGACGCCATGGTCTCACTTCAAACGAGGTCGGTTCTGGTCCAAATTGTTATTTCAGCGGGCAGTTTGGATATCTTGCCCTTGTTCTTTCCGACAAGGGTCTTGATGCCCTTCTGGGATGCGATGTTCAGGATGTTCTGGGAGATGACCCCGTCGAACACGATGGTGCACACATCGTCGGATTCGGATTCTTTAAGGAAATTGACGAGGTTCTTGACCTCGACCTTGTTCAGGACGTTGCCCTGACCGTCCATGAGGACGGAGTTCTTGGTGCCGGAGATGTCGCTCAGGGTGTCCCTGTAGACGATCTGTTCCTCGGTGAGGGTCTTGTCCTTGGCGGCTGGTTTTCTGCCGCGTCCGGCACGGATGGGCCTGACAGGTTCCTCGACGGGCTCTGCAACGGGCTCTTCGACGACAGGCTCCTCTGCTGCGGGGGCTTCAACAGGCTCTTCAGCGACGGGTTCCTCGACGACAGGTTCCTTGACCTCTTCGACGGGTTCCTCGACAGGCTCTGCAACGGGCTCCTCGAAGACTTCTTCGACAGCGGGCTCCTCGACGACGGGTTCCTCGATGACTTCTTCGACGACAGGCTCTGCAACGGGTTCTTTCTCTTCTTCCCTGATCTCGATCTCTTCGATCTTTCCGTCATCGTTGATCACGGACTCGGTCTCGGGTTCGGATTCGTAATCATCGGAATTGGACCTGAAACCTCTCCTCCTCTCGAACCTTGCGCGAGGCTCTTCGGTCTCTTCGGCACCCTTGCGGGGGCGGCGCTCGTGGCGGCGGGGCTTCTCCTCATCGTCGTTGGACCTGCGGGAACGGCGTTCCCTGCGGTTCCTGTAACGGCCCTCGGTGTCGGATTCCTCTTCGGGGGCTGCCCTGCGGATCCTGTATCCGCGGTCCTCCTCTGCGGCGGGCTGCTCAGTGGCGGCCATTTCCTCTGCGTTCCTGCGGACGTGGCGTCCGTTGTTCTTGAGGTCCTCCTCCGCATCCTCGGAGAGTTCCTTCTCCTCGAAGGAAAGACCGTTCATCTCCATGTACTGGTCTCCGGGGACCTTGTTGCGGAGACATTTGACGAGCTGTTTGGCGGAAAGTTCCTCGACCTCGTGTGCACGGGGCGCACGGGCGACGAAATCGATGTCTGCGGTCTGGAAGAGTTCCCTGAGGATGAGCTCTCCTCCGCGGTCTCCGTCGACGAATGCGGTGGTGACCTTCTCTTTGGAAAGGTCCTGAACGCTCTTGGGGATGTTGGTTCCCTCGACGGCGATGGCGTTCTTGATGCCTGCGCGCAGGAGGTTGAGAACATCGGAACGTCCCTCGACGATGATGATGGCCTCAGAAGACTTCACGTTGGGACCTGCGGGGCAGCGTTCCTTACCGTAGGTGGTGATCTCCTCGGTCTGAACGGACTCGCGGATGTTCTGTGCGAGGTTTGCACCGCTGTCCTTTGCCTGTTCCATCAGGACCTCGAGCAGTTCGCGGGCACGCTCTGCGATCTGTTCCCTCTTGGTGACACGGATATCCTCGATGCCGATGACCTTGACGGTTGCCTTGCAGGGACCGACACGGTCGATGGTCTCGAGAGTTGCGGCGATGATGGCGGTCTCGACCTGGTCGAGAGAGGATGACATGTAAAGGATACCCTCGGATTTTCCGCCCTTGGAGACGATCTCGACCTCGACCCTGCCGATCCTTCCGGACTTCTGAAGGTCCCTGAGATCGAGGTTGTCGCCGAGCAGACCTTCGGTCTGTCCGAAGACGGCACCCACCACATCGGGTTTGTCGACGATACCGTCGGCGTTGATCTTTGCTTTTACTTGATATTTGATTGAACTGGGATCACTGTAATTGCTCATGTGAACACTCCGATTGCTCGGAAAAAACAACATCTGCCCCTTGTTCGGTCAGGCTCCACCGCTCTGTATGCTATATCGCTCAGCAGTGAGCCCGTCAATTGTGCTGCGGTGACCCGTCGGTGCGCCAGCCTGATGATACGGGAGCTCGGCTCGACCGTATCAGTGAATGTGATTGTGAACAGGAAACCGGATGCCGGTCTTTCCTTGACGGGATATCTTTTTTCCCTATATTATATATTACGTACCGAACGGCTTTCTCGTGCAATATATAGTGATAGATACAATGGCAATATATGCCAATATTCTGTCTTTTTTCTCCTTAAAGAAAGGTTTTTTCAGACCTTTTGAACATCCCTGCGTTCCAGGATGAACGGAAGCATATAGATCGGAAGATACGTTATTTTGCCATTGAATCTGAGATCTCCTGTATGCACC
>CAVGRR010000024.1:0-21797 GCA_963631655.1 Eggerthellaceae bacterium | reverse complement strand
CCAAACATCAATAAACCAGCCATAGTTAGCCTAAATTCCTCATCTTCGATTTCTGCGGCCCCGATGAGTCTGAGAAATTCTTCATCTGATTCTTCTAACCAGGGATGCGTGGGAATGTTTGAACGAAGAAGGTTCCTGTAACCATTAAGTGTATCGATATTTACATCCTGCATTCCGCTTTTCTCCACCACTCTTTGATCTGTGGAAATATCAGTTGCATCTCTCCCCATCTCAAGTATCTCTGGGACTGTGCAATGGTAATCACCTTCGCTATTGCGACGATAAGTACCATTGTCAAGATCACCGTTGATGTATACCGGCCTTTGATGCCTGTCAGCACGAGGGATTCTGACTACGATATACTTAAGATTGTCATCTTCCCTCATCATAACATCAGTTTCAGTCAGAAGATTTGCACTGACCTTAGTCCTATCATGGAGAAGATCCCAAAGGTCCTTAACTACAGAATCTGGATTCTCGATACCAGTCAGTTTGAGCTTATCTCCTTCCTCCTCAAAACCTAGTACTATCGTGCCACCCTGAGTGTTAGCAAAAGAAGAATATGTCTCCCAGAAACTTTTAGGCAATTTATTCAGACATCTCTTTGATTCGAAGGTTATCATCTCTTTTCTGGTACAATACCCGTCCTTTACAAGCACATCTTCCATAAGTGATTATATTCAGATGAATATTAAAACCTATTAATTGAATATTAAAACCAGAAAATGACATTTAAAACCCGATTTTTGACATTTAAAATGAATATAATACGATGTCAAATGACAATTAAAACTGAATATGAAAACTTAACCGCTTGGTCCGAAACAAGAGGTTTTGAGGTGTCTGGCACATTGGCCCGGGATCTCCGGACCGAATGTGTTCAGATGATAGTAAGCTCGTGAGGGAAACTTGTCAGCCTCTCGCAGCCGTTCTCCGTGATCAGGATGGTGTCCTCGATACGGATACCTCCCACTCCGGGGATGTACACTCCGGGCTCTGCGGAGACGATGTTCCCTGCGGAAAGCACCTGCTCCGATTTCGGAGAGACGTAGATGGGCTGGTGGACATCCATCCCGATACCGTGTCCGAAAGAATGGATGAACTTTCCTTTGAATTCCGAGCCGTCGATGACCCTCCTTGCTGCAAGATCTGCAGCATTGGCCTTCGCGCCTGCATGGTATTCTGCGATCCCCGCCTCCTGGGCCTCAAGTACGACTTCGTATGCACGCTTCATGATGTCCGACGGCTCTCCAAGGAACACGCTGCGGGTCATGTCCGAGCAGTAACGGTCGTATTTGGTTCCGAAATCGAACAATGCCACGTCATGTTCCTTGAGACGGTAGTCCCCGGGCATGTAATGGGGCATAGATGCGTTTGCACCGAACGCGGCGATGGTGTCGAACGCATTTCCGGTACCTCCGAGCTCCCTCATACGGGCGTCCATCCTTGCGGCGACCTCCCTTTCGGAAACGCCTTCGGAAAGGTATGAAGGAAGTTCCTTCGCCACGGTGGAGGAGATCTCGCATGCCTTGCGGGTGGCCTCGATCTCCTTCGCATCCTTGATGGCATATGTTTTGGCCAACGCCTCGGACGCATCCGCGATCTGGAACTCGTATCCGGTCAGTTTCTTGATGCCCATGACCGACGCATAGGATGCGGAGTGGACGTTGAACCCCACCTTCTCGCATCCTTTCAAGGCGGCCTGGAACTGTTCGGTCAGTTCCTGCCTGTTGTGATAGACCTTGACGTCTCCTTTTCCGAGACGGGCGGTCTCCTCTTCCAGGATGTTCACGATGACATCCATCGAACCGTCTTTCTTGATAACAGCATACGAACTCTCGAAACACCCGGACTTCTGTTCCGTGATGTACCAGAATGAAGAATCGAGGAACGGTTCGCCGTCGTTGGCGATGACGATCGCATCGAGGTCGCCTGCGTTTTCCATCAGCCTTTCGGTTCTAGAACTTGCCATACCTGCGTGATGGAAAAATGCCGTAAATATGTTTTCGGGAACCGGAACTGCGGGGGCCTGTCCCCCGCAGAGTCAGTAATATGTTTATTCTCCCTTGATGGCCTTCACAAGGGCCCGGATGTTGTCGTCGGGGGTTCCTATCGGAACACCGCATCCGGCGGAGATACTGTTGAACCCGGCATCCATGCTCTTCTTTGCTGCTGCAGCGACATCGGCGGGGGTTCCCTTGTACAGCGGGAAGGCGCATCCGACGTTTCCGATCAGCGCACCCCTCTTGTTCGCGACCTTGACCGCGGTGTACGAGTCCACCTTCTCTTCGACGGAGATCCCGTCCACTCCGGTGTCGTACATATACGGGATGATGTGCTCGGAATCTCCGCAGATGTGGAGCACAGTATGGCCCTTCAGGTCTCCGAGACAGGTCTTCACGAACTGTCCGGACTGCACGGGGAAGTCGGTGGGGGCCAGGATATCGGTGGATGCCGAAGGTTCGGACATCTGGATGACGTCCGCCCCGTTGTCGAGCATGGCCTGACCGAACGCCTTGCAGTACGGCATGATCGCCTTCACCCACTTCTGGGCCCTTTCCGGTTCGGTCCACACCGAATACACCAGGTTCTCGGTGTTGAGAAGGTGTCCCGTCAGGGTGAACGGACCGGTGTTCCCTCCGATGACACAGTAGTCCTCCCCGTGGGTCTTCTGCATGATCTTCATCGCCTCGATGGTGGTCTTCACCCTTCCGGTCTCGAGGAACTTGTCTATCTCCGGGAGATCACTGTCCTCCGGCTCGTCGAAGATCTTTTTCATCGGGTTGTAGGTGAACGGATGTCCCTTCAGCATCGGCGATGATGTGGGGGTTCCCATGTCGATCGGACATCCCAATGCCTCCGCCTCTTCGGTGAGACAGAATCCCGCCCTCACCGACTCGAGCCCGAAATAATCCGCCTGAGCGCATCCAAGCTTCGCCATCTTCTCCGGATCCGAGTGTGCCTCCGGCCATGAGGCCCCGCACGCCTTCATCATTCCGATGGTGTCACATGTGGTGAACACCGCAACGGGCGGGCGGTCCATCGATTCCTGCTTCAGGGCGCCCAGCACCCTGTCTCTGCATGACATTGCCATTTACTGTGCCTCCATTCTGGACTTTACGTACTTTACACACGCCTGTGCATTCTCATCCCTGTGGTCCGCTCCGATCTCCTTCGCGAATCCTTCTGTGGTGGGCGGTCCGCCGATCGTCACGATGCACCTGCAGCGGTAGCCGTTGTCGTGGATCAGCTTCACCGCGGCCTGCATACTGTCCATAGTGGGTGTCATCAGCGTACTGAGACAGACCACGTTCGTTCCGGTGTTCTTCGCGGTGTCCGCGATGAGTGCGGGAGAGACATCCCTTCCGAGGTCGTTCACTATGAATCCGCCTGCGGTGAGCATCGTCTTGACGATGTTCTTTCCGATGTCATGGACATCTCCCTGGACGACGGCGGTTATCGCGGTCTTGCTGTCCGCGAGGTCCCCCTTCGGGATGGCAGGCAGAAGGACATCGAGACCTTCATACATACTGTGGGCGGCGACCAGTACCTGAGGCAGATACATGATCTTCTTGGCATAATTGTCTCCGATTATGCCCATTCCGACGACAAGCCCTTCATTGATCGCTTCCACGGGGTCGAGACCCTCCTTCAGGGCCTGTTCGGCCGCCTTGCGCGCTTCTTCCGGATGGCAGGCGACAACTGCGTCTGCAAGCTGCTTGAGACACTCTGACTTATCCATTTTGGTTCCTCCGATAAAGCACAAATCACTTTCCGTTTTACCGATTATTTAATATACCTATGGATATAACTAAGCCTCTACGAACATATATGATTCTGTTGTAGATTACATCAAAAGCAATTTTCCGGACCTAAGAATCTGTGTGTTCAATATGAGACAAGGCTATATCAGAATCCATACAAACAGTGAAGAATAGCACATGTGCCAGCAAGACAAAAATTGCCTCGAGCGAAAAATTCTGCTGAAAAGTTTCGGACTATTTCACCGAGAATCGCGGGCGTATTCAGGCCATTTTTTCTTAAGGACAGGGATAACCCACAACCTGGAAAAACGACTCTGGTTACAACCATCCGACAAAGAGTTGAGGAAAGACCTTCCGGACCTCCCAATCCGGAAGGGAAAAGAGATTCAGATTCCGATCCATTCGTTCCTGCAGATCCTCTTCAATGCAGCGATGGCGGAGAGGACGGCAAGATACGAGGTCTTGGGATTATCAGGCGACGGCACGTTGTAGGTGTGGGCAATCGACTTTCCGAAGTTTCCTTCGATCTGCAGTTCGTGCGAGTTGCTGGTGGCCTCGGGGTCGAGAACGATCTTTACCTGGGTCCTGTCGAATCCGATACCTAGAAGCGCGACGGTCGCGGCGACGTTGATGTTCTTGGGGAAGTACTTGACGGCCTCCCTGGCGGTTCCGGAGAACACGACGGTCTTCTCCTTGACCTTGTATACGTCGATGCCCTTGTCGAGAAGGTACTGGACGCCTTCCAATGACTTGGGTCCCTTGGTGGTGATCAGGGTGACGGAAAGGATCTCGTCACCTGCTGCGGAACGGAGACCGTCCACACCGCACAATGCACCGGTCGGGATGAAGATCTTGGCCTCGTGCTCCTTGGCCTTCTTGAACAGGGCCTCCCTGTAATCATCGTCCACGAGGGAACCGACGGACATGATCATCATGTCGACTCCCCTGGAGACGACACGGGGCGCGACCTCTCTGGCGGCCTGCTGGGAGGACGCCTCGATGACCAGGTCGCAGTGGTAAAGTTCATCTTCCAATGAATCGACCACGATTGCCTTCTTCAGACCCTCGGCGACCCTGTCGGCCACGTCCTTCCTGATGTCGACAAGGTAGATCCTCTTGACCTCGTCCATGTCGTCCGCGGCCTTGGCCAACTTGGAACCGATGGTTCCGCACCCTACGATTGTTATTCTCATGCCTGCATATCTGAGGTACCCCATATATAGTTTTCAGTTATCCGAGAAATTTACAATGAATTTCGTAATGAATCACTGAAATTCGAATAAATATTGAAAATTGTTTCTCGAATTTCGTAGCAATGGAAGGATTAAATCACATCCTGCGGTTCCCTGCGCCATGGAAAGGTACGAAGTCATCGACCACACCGCCGACCTTATGGTCCGCGCCTACGGCAAGGATCTGGAGGAATGCTATGAGAATCTCGCCTACGGCATGTTCGACCAGACCGTGAACCTTGAGGATGTCGACCTTGTCGAGGAACGCAACGTGGACGTCACCGGACTCGACGACGAGGATGCCCTCTACTCCTTCCTTTCCGAACTGCTTTTCATCGAGGATTACGAGAACATCATCCTCAAGGAGTTCCATGTGAAGATCAACGGACTGCACATAACCTGCAGTGCCAGAGGCGAACTTCTCGACAGGTCGAAGATGCACGTCCGCGGAGAGATCAAGGCCGTCACCTTCCATATGATGAACATCGACAGGGACACTCCCTCCGTCACCGTCCTCTTCGACGTTTAAGGTCTTCTCATCGATTATATAAACCGAATCCAACATGTACACGCATGCTAAGACTCGGATGGTTCTCCACCGGCAGGGGGCCCGGTTCAAGAAATCTCCTCAAAGCTGTGATGGACGAAAAGGAAAAGGGAACTCTGGATATCGAGATCCCCTTCGTCTTCTGCAACTGGGACAATACCGAAGAGCCCAATCCGAAGAGGGAACAGAGGAACATCTTCTTCGATATGGTGAAAGGGTACGGGATACCTCTCGTCACCGAATCCTGGAAGAACTTCAAGCCTGAGCTCCGCGCCAAGGACAAGGTCGCCTGGGGCGTCGAATACGGAAAGGTCCTCCGCGAAAAGACCGGAAAATTCGGACAGGACATCGGCATCCTGGCAGGGTACATGCTGTGGATGGACGACGAGACCTGCGACGTCTATGACATGCTGAACCTCCACCCCGCCCTGCCCGACGGGCCCAAGGGCACCTGGCAGGAGGTCATCTGGGAACTCATGAGGAACAATGCCAACAGGCAGGGTGTGATGATCCATATCTGCACCAAGGAACACGACCGCGGCGATGCCCTGACATTCTGCGGATTCGATATCAAGAACGGCGAGTTCGCACCTCTCTGGGACAGTTTCAACAGGAAGGTGAAGGAGATCGGATTCGACCGCGTCCGCGAGACGGAAGGAGAGAACGAACCTCTCTTCCGCAAGATCCGCGAGGAAGGTGCCAAAAGGGAACTCCCCCTCATCGTCTCCACCATCCGCCTCTTCTCCGAGGGCACTGTCTGCATCAAGAACAAGAAGCTCTGGCACAACGGTGTTCAGCTCGACGGTCCCTACGACCTCACCGCCCACGTCGACGAGGCGATCTGATGGACGAAGTGAACCCCATGGCGGAGATGGGTCTGGTCCATGACAAGCAGATCATCATCGAACCCCAGGGGTTCCTCACCCCCGCTGACACCGTGCGCGACGCGGCCTGCGAGTTCGTCCCCCACGGCGGAAAGCTCTATGACATCTTCGACCGCTACAACCTCGTCACCACCTACGTCCTGAACCGCGACGAGAGCACCTCCACGGACAGCACCAAGCTCATAACCCCCTTCCTGAAGGCGTTCGATGTCACGGATTACACCTTGAGAAAGTACTACGATGACAACCTCCCCTTGATGAAGAACGCCGGCAAGGTGATGGACTACTTCAACAACCTTCTTCCCACCTTCATCGACTCGAGGATCTACGAACACGCCGCATACACCCTCAGCGAGAAACTCGACATACCTATCAACGCGTTCAACACCTCATCCCTGTCGCTCGACGGCACCAGGTTCTCCCACGGCACCGAGAAGACTGTCCGGGAGGATGCGGAGACCATCGCCCGTATGCCCGTCTCCAAGACAGGTTACATGCTGAACACCCCGGTGGAACTCGACGACGCCGAGATAAACATGATCAGCACGTTCGACGACCTGTTCCAGAAGAAATACCAGAAGAACGAATGTGCCAGCCTCCTGCAGGGCAACACCACTGTAGGCGCCAATGAGAAGGCATATGCGCTCCTCGACATCAGGAAAGGGACGCAGGTCGACCTCGACGGCACGATATACATCGGCGGCGAGAGGATCGACTATCAGGTCCTCGATCTTGTGAAGGACGGGAACGGGCTCGCCATGTCGTTCAACGGCTCCGAATTCGCCGTCCACGGATCCAACATAGCAGTATTATCAGATGACTGCACCACGGCCGCGGTGCTCGTCGCCAAATTCTACGACACCGGGATCCAGGGCGTGTTCGACCTCGTCGACAACTGGAACAGGAAATACCTGGAGAACAGCGAGTTCTCCTTCGATCCGCTGGTGCGCGAGCTGCTGAAGAACCATCCCCGCAAACTGCCCGAGGTGTACAGGGTCACCCGCGAGAACGTGGAGGAGATCTCCCTCAAAAGCGATGCGTACCGCAGAAAGATGATCTCCAAAGCCCATCCGAAGACCGCCTGACCGATACTCACTTTCAATCGGGATTCGGTTGGCCAGACCCCGAAACCCCATACATCACTTTCGGCGACCTCCCCCTGTTAAAGTTATAACCTCCGGGCAACATTGATTTCTGCGAGACAGAAAACCCTGCACATTTCGAAAGAAACTGCAGTCTGTTTTAATAGTCAGTGAAACAATATACAACACATGGCAGAGGAGTGGAAAAGATTGAAGGTACCGAAGGGAAAGGATGACTTCAAAAAGTTACGTGAGAATGGGTATTATTTTGTTGACAAATCCGAACTCATATCAGACATCATACAGAATGGTAGCGAAGTATTTCTTTTCACAAGACCCAGACGTTTCGGCAAATCCCTCAACCTCTCCATGCTCGATGCGTTCTTCAATATCAAGTACAAGGGAAACACATGGTTCGACGGACTGAAAGTAAACGATCATCCGGAAGTCGAAGAACATCGCAATGCTTACCCTGTCATCAAATTGGATTTGAAGAATCTGTCCGTTAAGAGTTATGATATGTTCCTTTCAACGGTCCGTGCAAGGCTTTCTTCACTTTTTGCTGATTTCAAATATCTGAAAAACTCAGATAAAGTGTCAGAAAACTTCCGTTTGCTTTATCTTCAAGAAGACCCCATGTTTTTTGATGAAATACGTATCCGCGAATCTGTATCCATCTTGTGTAGAATGATCTACGAACATCATGGCGTCAAACCGATTGTTTTGATCGATGAATATGACAAAGCGATCAACGACGTATACTGCAAGGAATCGTACGATGAAGTCATCGAGTTCATGAAGTATTTTTACTCGTCGATACGCAAAGGCAATGAATACTTGGAATTTGCTGTCGTGACCGGTGTCATGCAGATCGCCAAAGAAGGCATATTCTCCGGACTGAACAACCTCGAAGTGAACAATATCTTCAAAAAACAGTTCGATGAAAGATACGGTTTCACCGAGTCAGAAGTAAAAGAACTCTGCTCATACTATGGCCATCCTGAAAAATTCGACGAAGCCAAAGAATGGTATGACGGATACCGTTTCGGAAATGCCGACATATACAACCCCTGGAGCGTTCTGGATTACATCAAAAACGGATTCGATCCCGACACATATTGGGGCGGGACCAGCGGAAACGACATTATAGACACCCTTCTGCAAAATGCAGATGCGGATACTTTCAAGGTCCTGACCGCCCTCGGAGGTGACGGGACTGTCATCAAGGAACTTACTCCCACGGTGGCGATGGGCGACCTGCAGACAAAACCTGATGCGATCTATTCTGTTCTGGCTGTTGCAGGATACCTGAACGCCGTCCCAACTGAGGAGGGATATGTCCTTTCGGTCCCCAACCGTGAGATGTACAAGGTCTTCCTGGACCACATCGTGAATTTCGTATTCGACGGAAAATTCCCTTACAAATCTCTGCTCAATGCTTTGGAAGCAGGAGATGTAGAGGTCCTCAAACAGGAATTGGACGACTGTTACGATAAATTCGCTTCACTTATGCTGGTAGATGAAGGACGTTACCAGGCCATCCTTGCAGCGATCGCATTTGAACGCGAAGGAAGGTACGAAGTATCTGCCGAGAAGGAATCCGGTGACGGAAGACATGACATCCTGATGAAGACCAGATGTCCCAGATTCCCCAATATCGTCATCGAGCTGAAGAAGGCGGATTCCGAAGACAGCGATGCAACTGTTGATCGTCTGGCACATGAGGCTTTGGAACAGATCCGCAAAAAGAATTATTATCGGGGCATGAAAGGAAGGACCTTACTGTACGGTATCGTGTTCCGTGCCAAGACCTCTACAATACTCTTAGAAAAAACAGTGCTTTGACCACCTATCAGTAAACCTATCGTCGTTACAAAATATAGATCTGGCACATTAGAACAAAACGATTCGAACGGAAACACAGGAGAAATGAATCATGCACAAAGAGACCATGGAATCGATACAGAAGATTACATCCTACGACGACGGCTACGGCCTGTACCGTATGGACATCAAATACAATTACAGCATCGAACGCATCATCGAAAACTCCGGAGACGACGATCAGAGCGTCATCAATGCAATCTGCAAGGAATGCATCCCCTTCGCCAAGGTGAATATCCAGGCACCCAAATTCGGATGCACCGCATTCACCATGGCCATGGCCGACGGACGCAGCACCATGGGCCGCGGCTACGATTTCAAGTTCGACACCTCTGCCATGCTCGTCAGGTGCGACCCCAAGGACGGCTACTCCTCGGTGGCCTTCGCCGCCTTGGACAATGTGCAGATCAAAGATCCGATGTCCGAGAAGGCCAGGGTCGCCTGCCTGGCCGCCCCGTTCCTCTGCCTCGACGGAGTCAACGAAAAAGGCGTTTCCATCGCCGTGCTCACCCTCGACAGCGAACCCACCCACCAGAACGCTGCCGGAAAACAGAGCATCAGCACCTCTGTAGCGATCCGCCTCGTGCTTGACAGGGCCGACTCGACCGAAAAGGCGGTGGAACTCCTGAAGAAGTTCAACATGCATGCCATCTGCGGGAGGGACTATCACTTCTACATCACGGACTCCACCGGGGACGGACGCGTCATCGAGTTCGACTGCGACAGCGAGTCCCGCGAGACCACGGTCACCCCGTCCGAGGCGGTCACCAACTTCTATATCATGTACAAGGACAAGGTCCTCCCCAACCAGAAGAACGGCGTCTACGGCCACGGCAGGGAACGTTACGACACCGCCATGAAAGTCATCGAGGAATCCCGCGGAAAGGCCACCGACGAGGATGCATGGAAGGCCCTGAAAGGAGTGGCGCAGCTCCCCTCGCCCACCGACATCACGAGCAACACCCAGTGGTCGATACTTTTCGAGAACACCGACCCTGCGGCGACGATCTGCATCAGAAGGCATTGGAACGACCGCTACAGATACTATCTGAAGACCGGCGAGATGACAAAGATCGATCCGTGAGACGATAAGGTCCCCCACAGACAGAGTAATGAGAATAGTGCTCTAGACGGGATTTGAACCCGGGTCGAAGCCTCGAAAGGGCTTCATGATTGGCCGCTACACCACTAGAGCTGTTACGTCGCCATAGGTGTAACAGATAAAAAGTTTACGGGAAAGCGGCCACCCTGTCTGAAAAATACCTCTAATCGGACAAAACATTATAAAGAGAATAAAAGAATGGGCTGGAAGGAATTACCATGGTAGATGGACCGTTTGAGAGCACGGAGGAAGACGTAACACGCGTCCGCCTCCCCAATGTAAAAGAAGCAGAGATGTTCGGAATCGCAGACCAGCTCCTCGGAGCCTCCAAGATCAGGGTCATGTGCGAGGACGGACAGTCACGTGTGGGACGTATCCCCGGGAAGATCAAGAAGAGGATGTGGATAAGAGAGGGCGACCTGCTCATCATCTCCGTCTGGGATTTCGAACCTTCCAAATGCGACGTCAAATTCAGATACACGAAGACCCAGGCCATCAACCTCAGCAGGAAGAACAAGATCCCCAAGAACCTGGACATCTTCTGAGGAATATCATTGCCCTCCGACAGTTACGATGAGAAGTTCGCGTACCTGGAACAGCGCATCGACGCGCTGAAGACCAACAAGACAGGCGACGAACGTCAGACCGAGGGGGAGGTCTTCGACAGGAAGACCCTCATGACAATCTACTCATTCATGAAGAGAGGGCTGATCGACAAAGTCCACTATCCAATCTCGTCCGGGAAGGAAGGGAACGTCTTCTACGCCACGGACGAGGACGGGGAACCGGTAGCCCTGAAGATCTACCGGACATCGACGTCCACATTCAAGAGAGTGAGCAAGTACGTCGAAGGGGACCCGCGTTTCAAAGGGACCACAGGCAACAGATGGAAATTCATCTACGCCTGGGCCGCCAAGGAGTTCAGGAACCTCGAAAGGTATTATGAGGCCGAACTTCCGGTCCCGGAACCCATCGCCAACGACAAGAACTGTCTCCTGATGGAGTACATCGGCGATGAGAAGATGCCCGCCCCCCAGCTGAGGAATGTCGTACTGGAGAACCCCACCGAGACCTATGATGACATCATCGCGTTCATCATCGACGGCTGGAGGGACGCCCACCTGGTCCACGGGGACCTGAGCGAGTACAACATCCTGATGGACGGGGAGGATCCCATCGTGATCGACGTGGGACAGGCAATGACCAACGACTTCTTCAACGCCAGGGAGCTGCTGGTCCGCGACATCAACAATGTCAACAAATTCTTCGAGAACCGCGGTGCGGAGATCATCGATCTTGAAAGGATCCTTGAGGAGATCGACGCACCCGAGGACGAGGACGAAGACTCCGACGATACGGAGGAAGAAGAGGAGGAAGACGAATGAGGTCTATTAGGATCCCCACCGACCGTGTCGGTGCCCTCGTGGGAAAAGAGGGAAGCAACAAGAAGCTGATCGAGGAAAGGACCGGTATCAAGCTCAACATCGACAAAGAGGGCGAGGTCACCTACGACGACCAGGCCGAGGGCGTGGAGCCCATCATGGCCCTGGAGCTCATGGATGTCATCAACGCCATCGGCAGGGGATTCAACCCCGACCGTGCGCTCAAACTTCTGGAGACCGATGACATGTACTTCGAGAGCATCAACATCAAGGATGTCATCGGCGACAGGCAGAACCAGGTCGTCCGCGCAAGGGGACGCCTCATCGGAAAGGACGGAAAGACCAGGAAACTGATCGAGGACCTTGCCGACGTCTACATGTGCGTCTACGGCAACACCGTCTCCCTCATCGGGAACACCATCAGCCTCCCCATCGCCAAGAACGCCATCGAGATGCTCCTCCACGGCAGCGAGCACTCGACCGTCTACCACTATCTCGAAAGCCAGCGCCCGAAGCTCAGGATCGCCGAGATGGGATTCGACCTCTGAGGTGAAGAACATGGAGGACTGGGTATCGGAGAATCTCGAAAAAGCGGAGAAGATCGCATCTCTGGGTCTTTGCGACCACTGCCTCGGCAGGATGTTCGCCAAATGCGGGGAGAACCTCACGGACGAACAGCGCGGGTCCATGCTCAGGGCCGCCCTCCGCGAGAAGGGCATCGACCCCGAACAGGAGGAGATGTGTCCCCTCTGCGAAGACCTCTTCTCGATGCTTCCCCGCTTCGCGGAGGCCGTTGCGGAGAAGGTCAACACCGTCGAATCGGAGAACTTCCTCGTCGGATGCAAAATAGACCCAGAACAGGCGAAGAGGGAGAAGGAGATCCAGGAGAAGTACGGCGTCGAGGAGACGGCCGAACCTCTCAAGACCGAGCTCAACCGCGAGATCGGAAAACTCGCCCTGCCGATGATCAACAGGGCCGTCAATTTCAAAGAGCCTCAGGTCGTCGCATGCATCGACACCCGTTTCGCCGACGTCACCCTCGACGTAGCACCCATCTTCATCGCAGGACGCTACAACAAGCTCAGCAGGGAGATCCCCCAGACCAAATGGCCCTGCCGTATGTGCAAGGGACGCGGATGCCCCCGCTGCCACGGCACCGGCAAGATGTACCAGACCTCCGTTCAGGAGATCCTCGGGGACGTCGCACTCAAAATGGCCGAAGGGGACGAACACTTCTTCCACGGAATGGGCAGGGAAGACATCGACGCCTGTATGCTCGGTACCGGAAGGCCGTTCATCCTCGAGATTAGCCACCCCCACATCAGGGACATCGACCTCGACGAGCTCGAGGCGGAAGCAAACAAATCGCCTCTGGCACAATACCACGGACTGCATTTCGTGCCCCGTAAGTTCGTCAAGGCCTACAAGGAATCCGACCCCGATAAAGTATATCGCGCGAAAGTCCGCGCAAATGACAAAGTTAATAAAGAAAGAGTAGTTGAAGCCACAATATCATTCGAGAACGTGCACCTTGCCCAGAGGACCCCCCAGAGGGTCGAGCACCGTCGTGCGGACCTTGTAAGAGACAGGGTCGTGTACTGGGTCAAGGCGGAGAACATCGAGGAAGATTCCTTCGATCTCATCCTGAAGACACAGTCCGGGACCTATGTCAAGGAGTTCGTGTCCGGGGACGAGGGAAGAACAACACCCAACTTCTCCGAAAGGCTCGGCGTCCAATGTTACGTCGAGCTGCTGGACGTTCTAGAAATTGACTATCAACAACCTGAGGACTGATACATATGCAGAGATCCAGAGGAACCAGATCCAAAACACGCCAAATACTCAAGAAAAAGCCGAGGGCCCGCGGTCTTTCACCCATCACCAGGGGATTCCAGACCTTCGAGACCGGCGAAAAGGTCAACATCGTCATCGACCCCAGCATCCACCACGGTATGCCTCACTCCAGGTTCCACGGACTGACCGGTGTCGTCACCGGAATCAGGGGAACCGCTTACGAGGTCAGCGTCAACGTCGGCGGAAAGACCAAGATCGTCGTTTCCCGCCCCGAGCACCTCGTGAAAGCTGTCGCATAAACACATTCATTATCAAAGGGTGACACAAATGCCAGAGGGCAAGTACGTATCTGTAGCTGAAGTTAAGGAAATGCTGACCGAAGAGAACGAGAAGAGAGGAGAACTCATCCCTTCGCTCAAGGCAGCGCTCACCGCCGCTACCGAGACCTGCCCTCTGACCAAGGAACAGGCGGATGCACTCATCGAGAAGATCGGTGAGATTATCACCGAGCTCCCTCTCGGGGACGACAGCAGATCGCTCATCCCCGTGAAGATCGCTGACACCCTCCCCAGGTCCCCTGCAGAGGTCCGTTCTCTTTTCACCAAGGAAAGGGGAGTCACTCTTTCCGAAGATATTATCAAATCCATACTCAATGCTGTCAACGAGATCGCAAACTGATTACGAGGGACGGACATGGAAGAGTATGCGTACGTTATCGATACACCGCCGCAGACGCGCGGAAGCAGGATGGAGAATCTGTGCTACGCCGTCGGCGACAAGGATTTCAAGCTTTTCGAACTCGTCTACAAGAACAATGTGACCGTTCAGTTCGAGGAACGCGTCTACATCGGCAAATCGCCCGAACTCAGGACCAAGATCGACCACGTCAAGAGAAGGGTCGGTTATGAAGACCTCACCGGCGCGGCCCAGGCAGAGCTTGAATATGCCGTCGCAGATGCGATCAAAGCGGATGAAGCACGTTTCATCAACTTCTTCAACACCTGCACCTCGATCAGCCTGAAGAAGCACATGCTCGAGGAACTTCCCGGACTGGGAAAGAAGGGCATGAAGGCCATTCTCGACGAGAGGAACAAGGAGAAGTTCACCAGTTTCGCAGATATCGCGGCAAGAGTGCCTTCTGTCAAGAATCCCGAGAAACTGATCCAGGCCCGCATCATGCTCGAGATCACCGACAGCACCTTGAAGCGTTACCTCTTCGTGGAAAAATGACCCCCGGAGAGACCGCATCCCTCATTGCTGAGACTGGTGTCGTACCTACCAAGAGCAAAGGACAGAATTTTCTGACGGACGGCCGTGTCGCCGACCGTCACATCGCCTATGCCGAGATCGAACCTGAAGACAAGGTCCTCGAAGTCGGTCCCGGACTCGGTGTCCTTACAAAGAGGCTCATCGGCAAGGGTTCCTCGCTCACCTGCATCGAACTCGACGACATCCTCGCGGATTACATTCAGAAAACCTACGGGGACTCCCTGACCCTCATCCACGGTGATGCGGTCAAGGTCCCCTTCCCCCCTTTTGACAGATTCGTCAGCAACCTGCCTTACAGCGTCTCCACCCCGATCATCTTCAAGCTCCTCGACCACCCGTTCAAGAAGGCGGTCGTCATGGTGCAGAAGGAGTTCGCCGACCGTATGGTGGCAGATGTCGGAAGTCCCGACTATTCCCGCCTCACAGTGAACCTTTTCTACAAGGCGGACTGCGAGATCCTCGAAAATGTTCCCAGATCGAGGTTCAAACCCCAGCCCAAAGTGGATTCCTGCCTGGTTTCCATCGTTCCCCGCCCCGCACCGTTCGATGTCAAAGATGAAAAGACATTCTTCCAGGTCACGAAAGTGTGCTTCGACCATCGCAGAAAGAAGATCGGCACCTCCCTGAAGGCCAGCGGGATGATCAAAAGTTCGGACCAGATCCCTTACGCCGATGCCCGCATAGAGAGTCTCAGACCCTCCGAAATAGCGGAAATCGCCGATGCCGTCTTCGAGTACAAAGCCAACATATAATTTTAAGAACGGCTATGTACGCTGGATTACATGCAGATTGGTATCGTCGGAAAGCCTAACGTAGGAAAATCTACGATGTTCGGTGCGGCCACAATGGCTCCGGTCGAAATCGCTAACTATCCTTTCACCACAATCGAACCCAACAAAGGCGTGGGTTATGTACGTTATGAATGTCCCTGCAAACAGCTCGGCATCACATGCAACCCTCACAACTCGCTCTGTATCGACGGAACGAGGATGATCCCTGTCGAACTTCTCGACGTCGCAGGACTCGTCCCCGACGCGTGGCAGGGAAAAGGACTCGGAAACAAGTTCCTTGACGACCTGAGGCAGGCGGACGCCCTGATCAACGTCGTCGACGCCAGCGGAGGGACCAACATCGAAGGTCTCCCCGGAAAACCCGGAGAATTCGACCCCGTCGAGGACGTCACCTTCCTCAGGAACGAGATCGACTGCTGGATGAGGGAGATCATCAAGGACGGACTGGGAAAGATCGCCAGGGCCGCCAAGATGAACGGCAGCAAGCCCGAGACCATCCTCGCAGAGAGGCTCGCAGGCCTGAAGGTGTCCGAGACCGCTATCAAGGAGGCCCTCCAGAAGGTACCTCTCCCTCAGGACCCCACCAAATGGGATGACGAATCCCTGCTCAAGCTCACCACCGAGATCAGGAAGATCTCCAAGCCGATGATCATCGCCATGAACAAGGCCGATGTCGCTCCCGCGGAGAACCTCAAGAAACTCTCCGAACTCGGAGAGGAGACCGTCGCCACCATGGCGGAGACCGAGCTCGCCCTCAGGAAAGCGGAGAAGGGCGGTCTGATCAACTACGTGCCTGGAGACGAGACCTTCACCGTCAAAGAGGGCATCAAACTCAACGACGGACAGAAGAAGGCCCTCGACTACATGAAAGCGAACATGGAGAAGTACAAGGGCACCGGAATCCAGAAATGTCTGGAGGACGCGGTCTACAAGACCCTCGACTACATCCCGGTCTACCCCGTCGAGGATGAGAGCAAGCTCTGCGACCACTTCGGACGCGTGCTCCCCGACTGCCACCTCGTGCCCCGCGGTTCCACCGCAAGGGACCTCGCATACAGGATCCACACCGACCTCGGTGACAAGTTCATCCGCGCGGTCAACTGCAGGAGCCACCGTACCGTCGGTGCGGATTACATCCTGGAGCCCGGAGACATCATCAGGATCGTAGCGAACAAGTGAGGGGAAATGACCAACACATGGGACGTCAGGATACTCAGCGCATCCGCCAGCAGCAGGGACGGGGAACCGTACATCGAACTGTTCGGAAAGACGCACGATAGACGTTCCATCACCCTCACCGTCTTCGGTTTCAACTATTACTTTTACATCGTGGACCCCCAGGCGCAGACCGAACAGGGTCTCGCCTCGGACCCCATGGTGCTTTCCACGGAACACGTTCCCCTGGAGTACCGCGGAGCCGTCCACGACACCCTCAAGATCGTCCTGAAGAGCCCTTGGGTGGCCCCCACCTACAGGAACCGCCTGAAGACCCAGTACAAGGTGCTTGCAGGCGACATCTCCTACGAGGACCGTTACATCTACGACACCGATATGGGATCCTGCATCCGTGCGACAGGGGAACCGATCGACCTCGATTACGGGACCGACCTGGTCATCAAAATGACCTCGTTCGAGAACATCGATTCCTTCGACCCCGGTCTGAAGTATCTTTCCTTTGATATCGAGAACAGCATCACCGAACAGACCATCTACTGCATCTGCACGAAGGTGGAGGAGAACGGGGAGTTCACCACCCCCGACCCCATCTACGGTGACGAGAAGGAGATCATCACAAAGTTCTCGGAACTCATAACCCGCATAGACCCAGACGTCATAACCGGATACAACATCGACAACTACGATATCCGCAAGATCATGGAACGGGCCGAGTTCAACAAGATGAAAGACGCCCTTCCCTGGGGCCGTGACCACGGACAGCCCAAGCTTCATTCCGAACGTTTCTGGAGGGTGAAGGGAAGGCTCATCGTCGATGCCTGGTGGGCCGCCAAGAGGGAGCTCAGACCCAAGCAGGAGACGCTCAACGCGGTGTCCATGCTGGTCCTCGGAGAGCAGAAGCTCGACGTCGACCCCAAACACATGGACGAGGAATGGGTCAACAACCGGGACAAGGTGATCGAATACTGCATCCAGGATGCCAATCTGGCACTTCGCATTTTATTACATGTGGAAACGGTCAGGAAAGGTCTCGACCTCGCCGCCGTGTCCAAACTCCCGGTGGAGGATGTCCTCGTCTCCGGAACATCCACTCTGGCGGATTCACTGCTCATCAGAATGGCCGATAGGTCCGGGATCGGGGTTCCCATGAACGGAAGGAGACTCCCCCGCGGAGAGGACCAGATCGAGGGGGGATACGTGCACGATATCAAGCCCGGTCTGTACCACTGGGTCTGTGTGCTCGACTTCAAATCGATGTACCCTTCGCTGATCATTTCGAACAACATCTGTTTCACCACGCTCAGCAGCGACGGGGAGATCGTGGCCCCCTCGGGAGCCCGTTACATGTCCCCCGAAAGAAAAAAGGGGCTGCTCCCCACGATCCTCTCGGGACTGATGTCCCAGAGGGACGCGATCAAGAAGAAGATGAAGGCCACCAAGGACCCGGTGGAGCATGCGTACCTCGACGGTCTCCAAGCCGCGGTCAAGATCATCATGAATACATTCTACGGAGTGTTCGCATCCTCGTTCTACCGTTTCACCGACAAGAACATCGGAGCCTCCATCACCGCCTTCGCAAGGTCCAACATCAAGAGCATTATCGACTGTCTGGAAGGCGACGGTATCCCTGTGATCTACGGGGACACCGATTCGGTGTTCGTCCCTTCACCTTATCACGACCTGGAGAACACCGTCCGTTTCGGTACCGAACAGGCCGAACGTTTCTCCCAGGGCGCCAAGACCCTGGAGTTCGAGAAGATCGTGGAACCGTTCTTCTCCCACGGAATGAAGAAGAGGTATGTGGGAAGGGTCATCTGGCCCGAGAAGCAGGAGGACCTCCTCGTGAGGGGATATGAGATCCGCCGTTCAGACTCCTTCGACCTGCAGAGCAGGATCCTGACGGAGCTGTTCGAGAAGATCCTCGACGAGAAGAAAGATGAGGCTCTGGCACTTGTGAGGGAAGCGGTCCGCAACACCCTTCAAGGAAAGGTCCCTCCGGAGGACCTTGTGATCTCCCGTACCTGCAAAGGTCTCGACGCATATGAGAATCCCGAAAGGATGGCGAACGTTCAGGCGGCCAAGAAACTCATCGCCCTCGGATACAACTTCATCCCCGGAATGAAGATCTCATGGATTGTCACAAATGCGGCCACGGCACCGCAGACCGTCGAACCGTTCATCAGCGGGACCCCGTTCACCGCCACCCCCGACTACAGGTATTATGCGGAACGTCTGGCACAGATGGCCGGCCGCATCACCGAGGTCTACGGATGGGGCGAGAAGGACCTTCTCACAGGCTCGCAGCAGGCCACCCTTTTCAGCGGGGCTTTCACCTCCGGCACATCATCAGGCAGCCGCCCTTCCGCAACACCGAAGAAGACGCCTGCAGCACCTCCGAAAAAGAGATCTTCTCTTGACGATTTCTTCTGAGATTGACTGTGAAACATCCGCACATTCCAGGTCACTGATTTTTGCATCTGGGTCTTTTGCATTGGCGATTTTACAAAGAGCGGTTATCACAAAAGACTAAAATGAAATGCCACAAAAGTCTAAAGTAAAATGCCACAAAAATGTAAAATGAAACTGCACAAAAATGATAAATGCAGACCGAGTCACGGTATCATGGACGAGTACCGCCCCAGAATAACCGATGCTCAGATGGAGCTCAAACTCGAATCATTCGGAGCAGTGCTGATCGTCGGTCCGAACGGTTGCGGAAAGACCACAACGGCGAAGAGGTATGCCAAAAGTTCCGTAGATTTCCGTGATGAGAAACATCGTGAAGGATATCTCCAAGTATCTGAGGTTCAACCTTCAAAGCTACTAAAAGGAAATAAACCGCGTCTGTTCGAGGAATGGCAGAACGCCCCGAAAATATGGGGAACAGTAAGAAAATCAGTCGATGAGGAAAGAACGAACGGACTGTACATTCTTACCGGAACACCTTCCAACAATGTCAAGACCCCGCATACTGGCACATTGAGGATCTCCACTCTGGAGATGTTTCCAATGAGTCTCTTTGAAAGCGGCGAATCCAACGGATCGGTGTCACTTGAAAAACTGTTCAAAGACGGAAAATACGACGGATGCAAATCCGGACTCGATACCGACGGACTCATCTTCGCGATCTGCCGCGGAGGGTGGCCTCACAGTCTTTCATGCCGGACCGAAAAGTCGAAACTCGAAGTCGCGAAGGACCTTTTCCACCAGACATGTCAAGCAGACCCGTCAAGCATCGACGGTGTTCACCGCGATCCTAAAACCACTAAAAACGTCCTGGGATCATATTCCCGCAGCATCTGTTCGCTCACAGACACCAGAACAATACTGAACGATGTGAATTCCGAATACGAGATCTCGAGACCCACGCTGAATTCCTATCTCTATGCACTGCAGAACCTGCGCATCATCGAAGAGGTCAATGCCTGGTGCCCTCGGATCCGTTCAAGCACTGCGATAAGATCCAAACCTCTGAGGAATCTGGTGGACCCCTCACTTGCTGTGGCAGCCCTTGACCTGAAACCGGGATCTTTCGACACCGACTTCAGAATGCTCGGACCCCTCTTCAAATCATTGTGCATACGCGATCTGAAAGTATACTCCTCGAAAATGGGTGGGGAAGTATCGTATTATCACGACCGCTACGGTCTGAAGGCAGACTGCGTACTCAAGGTCAGGAATGATCATTATGCCATTATCAATTTCGAATTAGGAAGCAATGGCATTGATAATGCCGCAGAACAGCTTCTGATAATAGAGAAACTGATAATCGACCACAACGAAAAAAAGAAACAGGTCCCTCTGAGACTTCCCGATCTGAAGATCGTCGTAACAGGTACAAAATACGGCTATCGCAGAGACGACGGTGTCCTGGTCATCCCCATCGGATGTCTGCGCGACTGACCGCCCTCTTTTATATAAGAACGCTGTTGGGACGGCTACGGAACATGATTCCGTCGGAGATGTGCTCATCTTGAGTGAATCCGGTATAGGTGATTAAAATGGCAGACGAAAACACTGCAGCACACCCCCAGGGAAAAAGCATGTACAGGTACATCGCTGAAGCCTGGAACAACCCTTCCAGCACTTATGTGAAGGGTCTGAACATTGAGAGAAGGATCCAGTGGAGGAGAGAAGAGAACTTCCTCCGCATTGAGAAACCCACCAGGCTCGACAGGGCCAGGGCCCTCGGATACAAGGCCAAACAGGGATACGTCCTCGTTAGGGCCAAGGTCAGGAAGGGAGCCTTCCAGAAGAGGCACATCAACCACGGTAGGCGTGCCAAGAGGAAGGGAGAGGAACAGCTCATTGTCGGCAAATCCCTCCAGAGGATGGCCGAGGAGAGGACCCAGAAGAGGTACAAGAACCTCGAGGTCCTGAACTCCTATTGGGTCGGAGCAGACGGACAGAGCGAGTGGTACGAGGTCATCCTCGTCGACCCGGGACACCCCGTCATCCAGCACGACCCCAAGATCAGCTGGATCTGCAACAACAAACACAAGAACCGTGTCTACCGCGGACTCACCTCTGCGGGAGCGAAAGGACGTGGACTTAGGAATAAGGGCCACGGAGCCGAGAAGGTAAGGCCTTCCGGCGGTGCCAACGGAAACAGGAACAACTGATTGTTCCTTTTCCACCTGCCTCTTCTGGGGGCAGGCCTATTATATCACATCGACCCAGTCTCTGCTTCGGCAGGGGTCGGGTCACCTTTTTGGATCGTTTTTTGAGAAGTGCATTCGGAATTCCGCATCTTCGTCGGACCCGAAGCACATACTATGGAAAACAATAGCTGCTATTCCCGTGCATAAAAGCACTATTTAGTCATCCTGATGCATATCCATATGCACCGTATATCCGGTGCAGGAAATTCAGAATGGATGTAAAAGCATA
>CAVGRR010000023.1:23629-24066 GCA_963631655.1 Eggerthellaceae bacterium | reverse complement strand
CTGTCGAGTTCTCTCAATTTGGTCAGGGAAAGGTCGATATAGCATTCATTGAGGACCTTTTTGTCTTTGGTGCTTTCTATGGTGCGGAGATCAGTCGTTCTTTCAGTGCATTTTGAAATATGATCCAAAGACCGATTTCCGACCTTTAATGTTACATTCCGTGGGAGAGATGACGGAGATTCTTGGATCATAGAAACGTTTGTGATTTCGTATTTCTGAACCATCAGATCCCTCCTTTAACTTCTTCTCCATTACGTAATTTGGTCTCAAACCTGTCTTTCGGATAATCCTTCAGTGACAATCCGTCGTACACCGAATTGGAATTTAATTTCTCCACTGATTGCTTGATTGTTGAATTCTTTGCGGATTCACCGTAGAAATGATATGTCAGTCCGACAAGGTTCCTGTCTGGAATATGTGATACGGCTTTTTTGATC
>CAVGRR010000023.1:2103-23619 GCA_963631655.1 Eggerthellaceae bacterium | reverse complement strand
ATCTTGCATATGCGGTCAATCTGCTCAACGTCTTCATATTCTTTCAAGAAGAACCGTCTTAGTTTGATACCGTACTCTGTCAAGGAGTATCCGTTTTTCCCTTCATCTAATATGCCTTTGTCAGTCAGATTGGTGGCAGCCTCATCGATATCATCGGAATAGCCTCCGAAGAAGTACGCATGATGATCGGTCGCGTTTGTATCGGAGTCGTACAATTCGTGATAAATCAGAGAGAGTTTCTGAAGACGCGTCTTTAGTATTGGTTTTTCCTCATCTGTTATCAGGAGCACCAGTACTTCCGAATCTGATAATTCATCAAAATCCGAATTTATCAGGTCAATCTCATCCATTTATTCACCTCCGTTTTCGTTGTCAATGTTTATTACGATTCTTTTGTCCGATGCATCATAACATTCGTTGAATTTAATAGTTAAATCTTCGCAATCGTTCGTTTTGCAGAAGTCATTATAGTATGATAGTGCCCAGACATCCTTGCTGCGGATACGGTCCCATTCACCGATTTCGCATCCAGTAAGGTGATTGTTCATGTCTATGTGTGTGAGCAAAGATTGTCTGTATGTTTTCAAATCTTCGGAAACGAACCCCTCGTTTACCGACAGTTGCAGGTAGTCTATGAATGGGAGGTCCCAGTCGGTTTTGATCAGGGAATCCGGTCCGCGACACATATCAGCTATATCTTGAGACACGACCACGCGGGGATAGATTGCTGTTTTCGATTCCAGATCATGCGCTTGAACGATTGCTTTTCCGATGATGTAATCGGTGGATTCTTCGGGGATCTTATCGAGTCTTCCGATGACAATACCTCCGCGGATGAAAAGGTTGAATTCCTTCATCACCGACCATTGTATACGGGCAACCGAGGATACAATGGAATGGACATCATCCTCTGTAGATCCTTCAGAATAGATGAGGATGTTGTCGGAGAACATTTTGATTCCATCAGTTACGTGTTCCTGTGATGAAAGGTAAAGGCCCTTTATCCCAAGAAGATAATCCGAGATAGCTTTCTCATCATCGCTCTTCAATATATGTGATGATCCGAGGATATCAATGAATGCAACGACATGATCAAATGTTTGTTTCCCACACACGCCTTCGGATCCCATCATTAACAGTATTTAAGAATTCCTTAAAAAGCCTTGCTGAAGGAGAATTTTTCAAAAATTTAAAAAGAATAACAAATTTGAAGTTTTCTTTCATTTAGTACTCGTTTTTGTGGATTCGTAAATGCAGTAATATTTGCGCAGGGTTCTGGCAAATATGCCCAAAGGCTGGTGTTTCCGTTTATATTCCATTTATCTTCTACTGAAAAAGGAATAATAAAAGAATAATAAATATCCTATCTGATGTGCCCGGTGGAATCAGACAACCTCGGTCTCGAAGACGAAACAAAAGAATTTAAGAAAAGTCTCGGTGAATTGGAAAGCGGATTGATCTCCCTTACCGCGATGATGAATAAAAATTGCCACGGAACGGTATATTTCGGGGTGAACGACAGCGGGGAGATCATAGGTACTGATATCGAGGCGACCGTTCTCAAAACGACCTCTAGGCAGATTCGTGATTTCATAGATCCTATAGCGACAACCTGCATCGAAATATTGGAATCAGCCTCGGGGAAGAAATACATCAAGGTGTCTGCAGACGGTACCGACCGGCCGTATGCATATGATGGAATCATATACATACGCTCAGGAAAGGAAGACCGCAGAATACCGATGTCGGAACTCAGAGAGATGTTCCTGAACGCTGATGACAATCTTGTCAGATGCCGGTCGGAGGATCAGGATCTGACGTTCAACGAACTCAGAACGATCTTGAAGGATGATGATTATTCCGAAGTTGCGGAAGATGCCTCGTTCTACTATGGTCTCGATCTTGTGAATTCCGACAATTCATTCAATATTCAGGCACAGCTTCTTTCGGATCAGAACCCCTGCGTGCTTACGATCACATTATTCAAGGGTATCGATAAGACATTCATAGCATCAAGAATAGAATTCTCAGGTCATTCTCTGCTGAAAGAAGTTCAGGATGTGATCCAACACATGCTTTGGTTGAACGAAACCCTTGTAGAGGTCGGCGGAGGGCCACGTGTCGAGAGAAAACTGTTCGAACCCGATCTGTTCAGAGAAGCTTTGGTGAACGCATGCGTGCATAACAATTGGCTGAATTTCATCCCGCCCTCCGTGTTCATGTTCGATGACAGGATCGAGATCGTATCATACGGGGGTAAACCGTATCGGCTCAGCGATGACGAATTTTATTCGGGAACGAGCATGCCTGTGAACAGATCCTTGATGAGGCTGTTCAAGTCCGCGGGACTTGTGCAACATACCGGTCATGGCGTAACGGCGATAGTCGAAAAGTATGGAAAAGGGGCGTTCAGGCTGTCGAACGCAGGGATCACAGTCACACTCAGGTTTCCGGGAATGCGTTCGATCGCAAGGATAAGGCCGGAACTTCCGATGCTGACCAAAAATGAGAAGATCGTGTTGGAAACCCTGAGGCAGCATCCGAATGAGATCCTGGACAGGATATCGGAAATATCTGGGGTCAGCAGGCCTTATGTCGGAAAGATCGTCGTCAAATTGAAACATCTGGGTCTTGTGGAGAGAAAGGGTTCCAACAAGAGCGGGTACTGGGTCGCATACGATAATTACGTTTATTATGCCGATGATGCGGAATAATGATTGTATAATAAAACTCCAGATCGATCGAAATCCTCTGAAAAATACAATGTGCCAGCAGTCGGTTTCCGATCCCGGCTCCATCAATTTCGGATTAGTTCTCAGCAAAAAACCGTATTATGCACTTATTCGTCGAATGCCGAATTTCGTGTACGGCAGTCTTTTATATGTCACAGTAATCAATAGACTCGATGTCTGACGAGTTCAGGGAGAAGATCGCGGGAGAGATCACCCTCGCAGCGGAGCCCGGCAAGGCCATCCGCAAATGGCGCGAGGAGTTCGGTATCTCTCAATATGAACTGGCAGATGCCATGGGCGTGTCCCACAGCGTCATCAGCGACTATGAGTCCGGAAGGAGGAAATCCCCCGGTGTCACCGTCGTCAAGAAGATGGTCAATGCTTTTCTCGAGGTCGACGAACGTAACGGGTCCCCCGTCGCGCTCAAATACGTGCCCGAAGGCAAACTCAGCTGTGTGCTCGCCATGGACGAATACCCGCAGGGGATCGAGGAATCCGTTTTCATCCGTGCGATCTCCGGGACCAACATCAATCCGATGAAGACCCCGGCTAAAAGGATCTACGGTTACACAGTCGTCGATTCTCTGAAGGCCATCCTGAGTCTTTCTTCGCAGGATTATCTGAAGATCTACGGGTGGAGCACCGAACGTGCGCTCATCTTCACCGACGTCCACTACGGCCGTTCGCCGATGGTCGCCATCCGCGCCCACCCCCTGACACCCGCAATGGTGGTGTACCAGAAGCCCGATCAGACCGACCAGCTCGCCATAAAGCTGGCGGAAAGGGAGGGAATACCCCTGGTCGTCACGGATCTGACGGTCGACCGTCTGATCTCCAAACTCTCAAAACTAAAGGAAGGGAACTGAATATGGTAGGAATAGTAAGTTACGGGGCCTATGTGCCCAGATACAGGATCAAACCCGACGAAATCGGAAGGGTCTGGGGCGCCAACGGTGCCGCCATGGGAAAAGGTCTCATGATCACCCAGAAATCCGTCCCCTCGCCCGACGAGGACACCGTCACCATCGCCACGACCGCCGCCAGGGACATGCTCGACCGTGTTCCCGACGTGGATCCCGCTGACATCGGTGCCGTTTACATCGGTTCGGAATCCCACCCCTATGCCGTCAAACCCACCTCGTCGATCGTCGCAGAGGCCATCGGAGCGACCCCTGTGATGACCGCAGCCGATCTCGAGTTCGCATGTAAGGCCGGAACCGCCGGAATCCAGGCGGGAATGGGTCTCGTCGCCGCAGGTATGGTCAAGTACGCCGTCGCCATCGGAGCGGACACCTCCCAGGGAGCACCCGGAGATGCACTCGAATATTCCGCATCCGCCGGAGGAGCAGCCTACCTTCTCGGTAAGGAGAACGTCATCGCTGAGATCAACAAGACCCTCAGTTTCACCACCGATACCCCCGACTTCTGGAGGAGGGAGGGCATGATGTACCCCGTCCACGGAGGAAGGTTCTCCGGAGAGCCCGCCTACTTCAGGCATGTCATCTCCGCCGCGAAGATGATGATGGAGGACCGCGGAACCACCCCCGCAGATTATGATTATGTCGTTCTCCACCAGCCCAACGGAAAGTTCCCCACCAGGGCCGCCAAACAGCTCGGATTCAGCGACGAACAGCTCGCCCCCGGACTCCTGACCCCTGTCATCGGAAACACCTACTCCGGTGCCGTCCCGCTCGGTCTGGCACATGTACTCGACCAGGCCAAGGCAGGCGACAGGATCCTTGTAACATCCTACGGATCCGGAGCAGGTTCGGATGCGTTCGACATCACCGTCACCGACGCCATCGACAAGTTCCAGAGGGACAACGCACCCATCCTCGACAAGCTTCTCGCCAACGTCGAGTATGTGGATTATGCGGTATATGCGAAATTCAAGGACACCATCAAAATGCCGGAGGAGTGAAAATGAGGGACGTAGCAATCATCGGGGCCGGAACCACCAAATTCGGCGAACTCTGGGGAGAATCCTTCAGAGCACTGGGACTCGAGGCAGGAACCAAGGCAATGGTCTCCGCCAACCTGTCCGGAGACGAGATCGATGCCATTTACATCGGAAACATGTCGAGCCGTCTCATCAAGCAGCAGCACATCGACGCACTTGTCGCAGACTACACCGGAATGGCCGGAAGGCACATCCCCTCCACCTCAGTCGAGGCGGGAGGAGCATCCGGAGGAGTCGCCTTCAGGCAGGGAGTCATGGCCGTCGCATCCGGAATGCACGACGTCGTCATCGTCGGAGGAGCGGAGAAGATGACCGATTTGGACGATGACTCGGTCAACGAGGTCCTCAACGCCACCGCGGATGCGGATTGGGAGGCGGGAATGGGAATTTCCCTCACATCTCTCTATGCGATGATCGCCCGCAGGATGATGGCCGACGGTATCGCCACCAGGGAGGAGATCGCAGCCTGCGCATACAACTCCCACTTCCACGGACAGTTCAACAAGGCCGCCCAGTTCAGGAAGGAGATCAAACTCGACACCGTCCTCAAGGCAGGAGCCACCGCCGAACCCCTCACCATGTTCGACGGAGCACCCATCTCCGACGGTGCGAGCGCAGTGATCCTCTGTCCTCTCGACCAGGCCAAGAAGTATACCGACAGTTACGTCAGGGTCGCCTCCACCGCTCAGGCATCCGATACTCTGGCACTGTTCCAGAGGGACACCATCACCAGTTTCAAGGCGACCACTGTCGCCGCTCAGCAGGCCTATAAGGCCGCCAAGCTCACCCCCCACGACATCGATGTTGCCGAGGTCCACGACGACTACACCGTCGCCGGTGTGATGGCACTGCAGGACCTGGGTCTTTATGAGAAGGGAGGCAAGGCCTTCCTCGACGGAGACACCAAGTTCGATGCGGGAAAGATTGCGGTCAACACATCCGGAGGTCTCAAGGCCAAAGGATATCCGATCGGAGCCGCGGGAGTGTCCCAGATCGTGGAACTCTTCGAACAGCTGACCAACCGTGCCGAAGGCAGGCAGGTCAAGGACGCGAAATACGGACTGGCACAGTCCGTCGGCGGAACGGGTTCCGCTGTCACCGTATCTATCCTGGAGGCGATGTGAAATGGCGATGGTATCAGCAAGAGAATGGCGTGAGATCCCCGGAAGGTACAACCTCATCGGGACCAAGTGCGGAAACTGCGGAAAGATCTTCTTCCCCAGCCGTTCGTTCTGCCCCGACTGCAGGCGTGCCGGTGTCGGAAAGATGGAACCCTTCAAGCTCAGCAGGAAGGGAGAGGTCTACTCCTTCGCCATCAACCACGAGTATTCCGGATTCAACAACAGGATGATGCCCTATGCAGTGGCATTCATCAAGAACGACGACGGGGTCATGCTCGCCGGACAGCTCGTGGATGTGGACCTTCAGAAGATTCAGATCGGAATGCGCGTCAAGGCCGTCATGAGGAAACTCAACGAGGACGGGGACGCCGGCGTCATCCACTACGGATTCAAATTCGTCCCTGACGAGTGAACAAACATCTTCCGGCCTGCGGGCCGGTCCAACCTTTTCGGGATATGCGATACGATGGGAACTTTGGTCATCTGGGACTTGGACGGGACGCTTACCGAGTCCAAGCCCTGCATCGTCGCATCCTATCAGTATGCCGCCAGATCCGCAGGTCTTCCTGTCCCTTCTGAGGAATTCCTTTCGCATATGATGTGCGGAGGTCTCCGCGACCACATCTATGAGATCTTCGGGAAGATCGGTCCGGAGGCTGACAGGATCGCGGAGTATTATCGTGACTATTCCCGCAGGCATTCGGAAGGTATCCAACTGTTCGACGGCATCCTCGATGTCGTCAGAGAGCTGTCATCGAGAGGTGTCGCCCAGGCCATCGCGACCATGAAGCTCAAGAACATAGCCGAGGACATCGCGGAAAGACTCGGACTGTCGGAGTATATGGTAACTGTCGAAGGGGATGTCCCAGACGGGAAGATCACAAAGTGCCAGATGATCAAGAACTGTATGGCGACAGGCACCTACGACAGGGTCATCATGATAGGTGACTGCCCGTCGGATCAAAAGGCTGCGGCCGAAGCGGGTGTGGAGTTTATCGCAGCCGCGTACGGCTACGGTTACACCAGGACCCGCTGTCAGGCCGAGGGTACTGCGTTTGTGGAGAATGCGTCCGAAGCGATATCACTGGCATGCAGGTGAGACGGGTAGATGACAGCGTCCTTCAGGTGCACGTTCTTGTTGCGCCTGGCGAGGATATTGTCCAGAGGACCGTCGACAGCGAGCTGCCATGCGGGACCGTGGAAGTGGGGCGAATATTCGGAGAAACTGATCTGAAGTCCGAGACTTGCAAGGGAATTCCAGACGTCGCGTTCTTCCTTGAACCAGACGTATCCGTCGACATTGCGGCCGTCGGTCCAGGTGATCCAGTTGTCCTCACAGAACTGCTTGAACGAGTTCGAGCCGTTCCTGAGGTAGATCGTAGCACCGTCGCGGGTGACTTTGACGGGGCTGTTGCTAAGCACTCTTCCGCAACATCCACAGACTTCGCTGACCCCTGCACGGACGATGTTGCTGGAGCCGCAGAATCTACAGGATACCCTGTGTAGACCGAATCTGCTTGTTGGCGTGTTCATAATTCGGACTCGATTTGCAGTCATTTAAACCCACCGTAGACATGCGCTAGACAACAAATAAAAAACGTATTTTGTCCAAATTTAGTGCCGAAATCAGCCGTGAACGTACTTAACACGGGTGTTATTGGGGAAATCTTTGTCATTATGCTCAGAATTTTTCACGATGGTGACACGGTTCAGTCCGGTGCATCCGGAGAAGATTTCCATGCCCGAATACTTCACTGTTCCGAGGACCTCGCAGGTCTCCAGAGAGGTGCATCCGGCGAACGCCTTCCTTCCGATCGTCTTGATCGAGACGGGTACCGATACTGCTTTCAGCGAGGTGCAGTTCTCGAACGCCCCCTGTCCGAGGGTGGTGAGGGTGTTGGGCAGTTTGGCCCTGATGAGTCCGATGCAGCCCTTGAAGGCGCAGGCACCGATGGAAGTGAGCGATACGGGGAGGTCGATTTCCATAAGGCCTTGACAGTCCTCCGCGGCATACTGTTCGATGCTGAGCAGCGATCTCGGAGGGGTCAGTTTCCCTTTGAAGGAACCGGCGATCTGATAGATCTTGTCCTTTTTTCTGCTGTACAGGACACCGTCCTCGAAGCAGAATCTGCCGTTGTTCTTGTCGATCTCGGCGGTCTCCAGGGAGGTGCATCCGGAGAATGCTCCGACGCCGATCTGACCGGTCCTTTTGGGAAGTATGACCTTTCTGAGATCCCGGCATCTGTAGAACGCCATGCTCCCGATATCTTCGAGATAATCCCCCGCCACAAGTTCTGTGAGGCGGGTGTAGGCGAACGCGTTCTGACCTATCGTTTTCAGGTGTCTGGGTATGTCGACCGATGTGAGGGATGAACAGTTGCAGAATGCATTTTTCCCAAGGGTCTCGAGGCCGGCGGGAAGTTTGACCGATGTCAGTGAGGTGTTGTTCTCGAAGCAGGTGTCGCTGATGGAGACGATCTTCCACTCCTTTCCTGCGACGGTCACGGTGTCAGGGATCACGAGCTCATATCCCGGTTGGGTGACCGGTCTCAGCAGTGCGAGGCACTGTTTGCGGGCCGGGACCGCCTGATAGACGAACCTCCCGTCGTCGAATTCTCCTTCAGCCTTCTCCACACTTTTCCTTTCATAGTGATGAATGGCGGTGTGGACGTCCTTGAGGGAGGCGATGCTACGGTTTCCGAGCACATTGACCAGTTCCTTCTGCAGATCGCGGGTGTTTGCGAGGTCCGGGTCGGTAAGGATCTTCTTGGTGAGTTTGCGGTCGGTGCTGCACACCTCAATGAGGTCCTCCATGTCGGCGAAGGTGAGGGCGGTCTCATGTAGTGCCTTTCTGAGTTTGCCTTCGCGGGCGTAGAAGATGTCGGCACCTTCCTTCTCCACCACTTCTCTGAGGATGTCGATGCGGTCCATGGTATCACGGTTTCAGAAGGTCGACCATGGCGACCTGTTCCAGTACGCAGTCTTCGGGCGAGATGCCCTCGAACAGTTCCGCACCGAGGTTCTTCGCCTTTTCTTCGGACGGGTCGCAGAGGGAATCATCCCTCGTCGCATGCAGTTCGGAGAGGTGCAGATCGCCGTCGATGTTGAGCACGGCGGCCACCATCTCCTTCGAATCGGGGCGGGGGCCCATCTTCTTCAGAGCTTTGCCGATCTGACGTTCGCAGGCGGCGAACAGGATCGTCTCGGTCAGGATGTTGCGGGCACGGTTGGTACCTTCCGCAAAGGCCCTTTCCGCATGTTTGAACGCACTCTCGATATGCGCCTTGCCGCAGACCATTGAGGGGTTGAAAAGGATACATTCCCCTCCCAATGCGATGAAATGGTCGACAGCTTCTTGGAATGTGAATTCTCCGCGGAGACCGATGATCTGAAGTGTGGTCACGAGGGACGGTAGGTGGACGCTGGGATATTAATCTCTCTTTATCTCAGAGTTCCACCCTTGTGGAAAATGTAGGCTGTCCCGTACATCTGGGACATTGAATGGATCGGTTTAGGGGAACAGACCTCATTCGGTCTGTTCGGCTTTCTCCGCCTTTTCGGTCCTCTTCGCATACCAGTTGGCCATAATAGCTCCGGACACATTGTGCCAGACACTGAAAACCGCACCGGGAACAGTGGCAAGGGGATAGGCTGCGAAGTGGACCGCTGCCAACGACGATGCGAGACCTGAGTTCTGCATTCCGACCTCGATCGACACCGCACGGCACCTGGTGGTGTCCATCCTTGCGAGCTTGGCGGCCCCGTATCCCAGAATGTATCCGCACACGTTGTGGAGAATCACGACGACCAGGATGAGCAGTCCCGCGTCGGTGAGCCTGGCGGAGTTGGCGGAGACCACGGATGCGACGATGGCGGTGATAGCGACAACGGACACCAGGGGCAGGACGTCCACCGCTTTCGCAGTGAACTTTCCGAAGAACCTGTTGATGATGAATCCCAGGGCGATCGGCACGGCGACGACCTCCAGGATGGACAGGAACATGCTCATCATGTTCACATCGATGTTCTGTCCCGCGTAGATGTAGGTGAGGAGAGGGGTCATCACAGGTGCCATCAAGGTTGTGGTGGCGGTCATTCCCACGGAAAGTGCTGTATCTCCCTTGGAAAGATAGGTGATAACATTGGAAGATGTTCCTCCGGGACAGGTTCCGACAAGGATCACACCGATGGCGAGTTCCGTCGGGAGAGAGAAGATCACAGTGAGGATGTAACCTAAGAAAGGCATGATCGAGAACTGGGCGATGACACCGACGGCGACATCCCTCGGACGGCTGAAGACGATCTTCAGGTCGTTCGGTCTCAGGGTCAGACCCATACCGAACATGACCACGGCGAGAAGGTAGTTGATGTAACTGGTCTTGATGAACGAGACCGAGTTAGGTGAGAACAGTGCGAAAAGGGCGACGATGATGACGATCGGCGCCATATAGGTACTTACCAACTTGGAGATCTGCAGAAGTTTCGCCGTGGGTATCTTCCTTCTTTATATCGGCCTGCACACGGGGGTCTGATATAATGCCTTCTTTCTCGGACCCCGATTTCAGGGAATATGTCTGGAGATATCACTTCAATTTGCCGTAGACGTCATCGCCGACGGGTTCGAGCCATTCGTTGGAACCTTCGACGGCGGGGACCTCGACCGCAAGGTGGCTGAACCAGCTGTCGGGAGCGGCTCCGTGCCAGTGCTTGACCCCGGCGGGGATGTTGACGACATCTCCGGGTCTCATCTCAACCGCTTCTTTTCCATCTTCTTGATAGTATCCGCGGCCTGTGACGCAGATGAGGATCTGACCTCCCCCCTGCTTGGCATGGTGAATGTGCCAGTTGTTCCTGCAGCCGGGTTCGAATGTGACATTGTAAATGCCGACCTGAGTGGTTGAAACGGGGGCGAGATAGCTCTGTCCGATGAAGTATTTCGCGAAGGCGGTGTTGGGCTGTCCGATGGGGAAGACCATGGATCTCGCACGTGCCCTCATTGCTTCATTTTCGTAGGGAAGGTCCCCTTCGTTCGGGGCCCAGACCTCTTTGGCAAGGTTGAACACGGCTCAGGCCTTCGGCCATCCGGCATAGAAACCGACGTGGGTGATGATCGCGGCGATCTCCTTCTGGCTGACGCCGTGGGATTTCGCATTCTGAAGATGGTACTTGAGGGAAGAATCGGTGATCCCCTGTGCCATGAGCGTCACGACGGTGATGATGCTGCGTGTCTTCACATCGATGTCCTGATTGTTCCAGTTCTCTCCGAACAGGATGTCATCGTTGAAACGGGCGAACTCCGGAGCGAATTCTCCGAGTGCGTCATGTCCTGCGGTCTGCACTATCTTGGCCATAGGGTTACCTCTGAGATGCCGATTTCAGAACGGATATACACGTTTTTTATGTCATAACGGGCTCCTCTGGCACCTGAACACGGGGTTTGGGAACAGTTCCGATATGGTCCGACGGGAATGGGCGTTAACGGGTGAACCTTTTTTTATACAGTGGGAATATGAGCCACTGGAGATTCATAATGGACAGCGAATGGGTTAAGATTGCGGCTCCCGCGACCACCTCGAACATCGGTGCGGGATTCGATACATTCGGCCTTGCGTTCAACGAGCCCTACGATATCATCGAGGGCAGAAAGATCCCCTCAGGGATCGTCATCAGCAGCATCGAGGGCCCGGGTGCCGAGAAGATCACCAGGGACCCGGAGAAGAATTCGGTCACCATCGCTCTCTCGGAGGTCCTGAAGAGGACCCACGCGGACTTCGGTGTCGAGGTCAAGATCACCAAAGGGATCCGCCCCGGAAGCGGAATGGGATCCTCCGGTGCATCCGCTGCAGGCGGAGCATATCTGGGACATGTCCTCACCGGAGAGAAACTGCCCATCGACCAGGTCATCCTCTGTGCCGCCGCGGCAGAGGGATACACCTCCGGAACCATGCATGCGGACAACGTCGCCCCCTGCATCCTCGGAGGATTCACCATCATCCGCTCCTACGAACCGTTCGAGGTCCTGAAGGTCGAGCCCCCGAAGAATCTGGGACTTGTCGTCGCCCTTCCCGATGTGGAGGTCCTCACCGCAGCCGCCAGGGCAGTCCTGCCCGAAGCGGTGCCGATCCGCGACCTGGTCTACCATGTCGGACACGCATCCTCGCTTGTATATGCGATGATAACAGGCGATCTGGCACTTATCGGAAGATCCGTCGGTGACGTCGTCTTCGAACCTGCCCGCGCCCACCTTGTCCCCCACCTCAAAGAGGCCGAGAAGGCCGCCATGAGCCACGGGGCCATCGTCTCGTTCCTCGGAGGGTCCGGACCCTGTGTCATGTCCTTCTACGACAAGGACACCCACAAGGGGGACACCATCGGAGAAGCTGTCCGCAAAGTGTTTAACGAAAACGGTTTAAAATGTGATATCTGGGTCACCGAATGCGGTACCGGATGCAGGAGGTTATGATCATGGCTGCACACAAAGTAGTATGTTGGGAATGTGGAGCAGAGGTTAGCGACCCTTACGCCAACCTTTGCCCTAAGTGTAAAGGTCTTCTGACTGTCAAGATGGACCTCTCCGAGGCCAAGGCCCTCAACCCCGAGGACCTCAGGAGCAAGCCCCTCGGAGTATGGAGGTACGCCCCCTTCATGCCCGTCGACGAGGCACACAAGGTCTCCATCCAGGAAGGAGGAACCCCTCTCTACAAGACCGAGGCCCTCGGTGCCGAGGTCGGCGTCAAGGACGCATTCGTCAAATTCGAGGGACTCAACCCCACCGGATCCTTCAAGGACCGCGGTATGACCATGGGTGTCTCTCACGCCAAAGAGCTCGGAGCGAAGATCGTCGGATGTGCCTCCACCGGAAACACCTCCGCCGCCCTCGCCGCATACGCCTCCAAGGCCGGCATGAAATGCGCCGTGTTCCTTCCTTCCGGAAAGGTCGCCATGGGAAAGCTTGCACAGGCACTCTTCTTCGGTGCCAAAGTGCTCTCCGTCGACGGGAACTTCGATGACGCCCTGGCACTTGCAAGGAAGATGCACGACGAGAGGAAACTGTACCTCCTCAACTCCATCAACCCCTACCGTCCCGAGGGTCAGAAATCCGTCCTCTTCGAGATCATCGACCAGCTGAACTATGAGGTGCCCGACAGGGTCATCCTCCCCGTCGGAAACGCGGCCAACATCTGGGCCGTCTACAAGGCATGCACCGAGCTCAAAGAGGTCGGATGGATCGACAAGATCCCCAAGCTGACCGGTATCCAGGCCGCCGGAGCCTGCCCTGTCGCCACCGCCTTCCAGGAAGGTGCCCACGACTTCATCGCTGAGTCCAACCCCGAGACCGTCGCCACCGCCATCCGTATCGGAAACCCGATCTCCGGAAAGAAGGCACTCAAGGCCATCTACGACACCAAGGGATACTGCGCCACTGTCACCGATGAGGAGATCATCAAGGCACAGCTTCTCCTCGGAAGGAAAGAGGGAGTCTGCGTCGAGCCCGCATCTGCAGCATCCGTCGCAGGTATGAAGAAGCTCAGGGAGCAGGGAATCATCGAGGCCGACGAGAAGGTCGTCTGCATCTGTACCGGAAACGGTCTGAAAGACCCCGACACAATCCTTGCCAACGTCCCGCAGCCCATCTCCTGTAAGAACGAGGTCGCGGACGCCGAGCGCATCCTTAACGAGAACTGAAACAATTTACAGGTGCCGAAAGGCACCTTAACTTCTACATCAGAAACTGTCGATCGACATCTGTTTTTTCTTGGACTCAGGCGCTGTTTTCTTCGTCTGGGTCTTGCGTGCTTCTTCCTCGGCGTTCATCCTTTCGAGCATATATTCCATCTCGTCGTCGACGGTGTCACGCTCAGGTTCCTCGACCACTTTGGGAACGTAACCTGCCTGTTTCTTCAGACTCTCGGCAAGTGCGCGTCCGATCTTCGGCAGGGCGGCGAGTTTGCCTACATCGATATTGAGGATGTCCTGCCTGGTGCGGACACCGTTGTCGAACAGGGTCCTCGCCCTGTTCCTTCCGACCCCGCGGTATGAGACGAGAGGAACGAGCTCCTCCTTCACACCGTATTTGATACGGGTCACCAGAGGCCTGATTATCTTGGTGCATTCGGGACGGAGTCCGCCTGTCAGGGCGATCTCGTTCATCGCATAGAGGATCCAATTGGCCGAATCGACCCTGGAACGGATGTCTCCGGGACCGATCTTCAGTATTTCAGTAAGGGTATCCTCGGGGGTCTCCTGTATCCATCTCTTCAGTACGAGGGCCGTCTTGAGGTCGGCCATGTGAATGTCCCAGCTCATGTCGGAATAGTCGTCCCCGCCGCATTCGTCACCGAGGGAACAGAGGTATTTTCCGGAGTAGATCCCGTCGAGGTCTTCAAGTTCCTGGGCGTCATCCTTCTTCGGATACATGCCCATGATGTCCGGAGTACAGGCTATGGCCTGCATTATCTGGAATTCATCGGTCTCTTCGGTCATCTTCATGACCGCCTTCTTCAGGATGACGGCGGTCCAGGGGTCGATGTAAAGGTCGGAGGTACGTTTACCGAGCGGTAAAATGCGCACATTGTCCCCGATGCGTTCGATCATGCCCTGTTCCGCAAGGAAATCGACCACGTTCGATACCGCCTCCTCTGCACCGTACATGTCGGTGGTGGCCCCGTAGAACGTGGATCCGAGGAAGGAGACTATCTCCCCCTCAGTCTTCGCATCGCCTGTTGCGATAAGACCCAGGATGTGACTTCTGAGCACTTTTTCATCACCGAGTTTGGACACAAGCTGCTCGGTGTCGCCCCAGATGTAGATGTCGAACAGGTGGTCGTACTGGTCGAAACTCTTGGCCATCAGAACGGCCTCTCCCCACGGGTCGTAACCCGGTCTGCCTGCCCTGCCGCACATCTGACGGATCTCCATGACCGGGATGTCGGTGTTGCCCATGTTCGATTCGAAACGAGTGGTGTCCCTCACGATGACCCTTCTTGCAGGAAGGTTGATCCCGGCGGCGAGGGTGGGTGTGGCAACAATACATTTGATGGTCCTGTTGCGGAAACCTTCCTCTACGGTGCGTCTCTGTCCGTAGTCCAGGCCCGCATGGTGGAATGCTATTCCGCAGGAGACGCAGTCGCAAAGCTTCTTTCCCACCGGGGTGCTCTCATCTCCGCCTTCCAGGAGAATCTTGTCCACATCGCTCAGTTCGGTCCCGGTGAGGCCAGCCATCTTCTTGGCGAATTTGGATGCCACGGATTCGGTGGAACGGCGGGAGTTGACGAAGACGATGCACTGACCACCCTCTTCCACGGTCTGTTTGATCATTCCCCATATCGGTTCTTTTTCAGGAGGGACCTCTACATCCGAACCGTCGTCGAAGTGGATGGTGCCGTCGAGATAGACACCGTTCTTCAGCTTCGTAGGCCTCCAATCCATTTTCACATGTTCAGCATCAAGCCACAGTGCCAGATCGAGAGAATTCGATATGGTGGCGGACAGTGCGATGACCTGGAGGTCGGAGATCCTGTGCATGAATTTGGTGATCGCAATTTCCAATGTGGGGCCTCTGCCGGGCTCGTGGATCATGTGAACTTCATCTGCAATGACAAGACCCAGACCTTCGATCCATCTGTTCCCGTGACGGATCATAGAGTCAGCCTTCTCGGAGGTGGCGATGACAATGTCGGCAGAAGAGACGTCATCGTCACGGTCGGGGTCGCCGGTGGTCATAATAACCTTGAACCCGTCATGTCCATGGGACTCTAAAATCTTGGAAAATTCCTCGAGATCATCTCTTTTTTCGGATGCGAGGGCTTTGAGCGGAACGATATACAGGACCTTGCGCCTGGTGCGGAGGACCATGTTCATGGCGGGAATGAACCCGATCATCGATTTTCCGCTTGCAGTGGGGACCGCGGCGACAAGGTTCTTGCCTGTCAGGGCCTTGGGGATGGCCTCGGCCTGAGGAGGATACATCTCGACGAATCCTTTCTCCTCGAGAGCATCCTTCAGCTTGTCCGGGATATCCAGGTCCCTGAATTTCATAAGATGCGGTAATTCGGTTTTCAATATTAATCCTACTGGAAACCTAATCTCATAGGTTTCTGCAATGTGCCAGATGGTCAGATTAGTGACCGATAGTTCTTTCAGGAACTCCGTCAGACGACGGGTATTTCCCGGCTTTTCCGGACCTTTCCGGAACAGACTGTCGAACATAACCGTCTGCATATCCCGATCGGCACACGATGTGATGAATCCAGAAAGTTGCTGGCATTGTGCGGTGTCGCTTAAATATAATTAATATATAGGCGCAAAAGATGAATGCAAAGCGCACAGTCATAGGGATAATGGTTGTCATTGCGGTACTTGTTTCGTCATCCGTCGTCGCTGCCGAGAATTCGTCAGCTGACGGAGAGGTCAGTTTCGACAAATACTACTACGACCAGCTCACATTGGATCAAAAAGCGATTTACAACAAACTGTGCGAGTTGAAGGCGGATACGGTCACCGTATCCGGTTCTGCTGGAAGCTACTGTATCGAGGTCACCGTTGATGCCGTGTACACCGTATTCGGCTCCCAGACTCTGATCGAGGATCAGCTCAAAAGCGATGCGCTCAGGGCATGGCAGGCCACCAAACTCGATGCCAACAAGGGCATGGACTGGGCGTTCTGGACCTGGACCCTCACCGACGTCAACGTCACTTTGGGCGTGACCGATATCAACATCACTGATGTCTCCACCAGCGGAGTGTACAAGGTCAACCATTACACTCTGCAGATCTTCGTGCCCGACCAGTTCGCGGCGACTGACTTCTTCAAGAACGCCGTCGCAGGCGTCAACACCGCGCTCGACAAGATCACTGTCAGCGGCGATTCCGTCAGCGAGAAGGTCAAATCGATCAACAAGCTGCTCACCTCCGACCCGTACAAGCATGTCGACGACAACACCGACCACACCTACGCCAGGACCATCTATGCGATCGCCGAGGCCAACGCCGCCGACGGTTCATACTATCTGACGTCCGAGGCATATGCGGCCGTGTATAAGGCGATCTGCGACAAGAGCAGCGTCCCCTGCTCCGTGGTCTACGGTTACAACGACAGCAGCACGATCATCGCCTGGAACGTCGTCAGCATCGACAGCAAGGCATACGCGGTCGACGTCGGTTCCAACGCAGCTTCGAGCAACAAAGAGAAATGGCTCGCCGCCGGAACCTACTCCTCCGTGGACGGTTCCGCCTTCGGAAAGCTCCACCAGGCATTCCCCACCAATGCCGATCCCGGACTCACCTACAGTTTCAAGTCCGTGACCATCAACGTGGACGGATACGGATGGCCTGAGGAGAAGGACCTCTTCGCGACCCTTGCACAGTACGCCCCGTGGATCATCACCGGACTCATCTGTGTGGTGCTTGCGATCGCATTGGCCGTGATGGCAAAGAAGGGGGCATTCAACTGAGCGGCAGCAAAGAAACCAACTTTAATATAGAAGAACATTCAAGCCCGTTTAACACCGAAGGGAAGAATATGGAGAACAAAGACGAGAACGATCCCGTTCTGACCGATGTCACCACCGAGGAATGGGTTGCTAACCAGACCTTCAAGTCCACCAGGGATGTGTCCATCCCTGAGAAGATGTCCGAACGTGTCATCGGACAGGACAGGGCAGTCGAGGTCATGAAAAAGGCCGCGGCACAGAAAAGGCACATGATGTTGATCGGAGACCCCGGTACCGGAAAGTCGATGCTCGCCAACTCGATGGTCGAGTATCTGCCCAAGGACGATCTCCAGGATATCGTCGCATATTCCAATCCGGAGGACGAGAACGAGCCCCGCGTGAGGACCTTCCCCGCCGGAAAAGGAAAACAGGTCGTTCAGCAGCAGAAGGCACAGGCCGCCATGGCCAAGAATCAGAAGAACACGTCATATGTCTATGCATGTGCCGTCATCGTGATCCTCGGTTTCATCGGATCCTTCGTGTTCTCGAGCTTCACTGTTCTGTTCGTTGCACTGTTCGCGGTCATGATCCTCCTGATGTTCGTCAGGAACCCCATGGGCACCAGGGCCGACTCCTCATACGTGCCCAAGCTCCTCGTCGGACATGATGCGAACGAACTTCCGCCTTTCGTGGACGCCACCGGTACCCACTCCGGAGCACTCCTCGGAGATGTCCGCCACGACCCCTATCAGTCCGGAGGTCTCGAGACCCCCTCCCATCAGAGGCTGGAGGCCGGAGACATCCACAGGGCAAACAAAGGTGTCCTCTACATCGATGAGATCAACACCCTCAGGCCCGAGTCCCAGCAGGCCCTTCTCACTGCGATGCAGGAGAAGAAGATGGCCATCACCGGACAGTCCGACAGGTCTTCCGGAGCATTAGTGAAATCCGAACCAGTTCCCTGCGACTTCGTCCTCGTCTGCGCCGGAAACCTCGACGCCATGCAGGGAATGCACCCCGCCCTCAGGTCCAGGATCAGAGGATACGGTTACGAGATCTACATGCGCAGCAACATGCCCGACACCGACGCCAACAGGATGGCCGTCGTCAGGTTCGTCGCGCAGGAGGTCAGCAAGGACGGAAAGATCCCCCACTTCGACAAGTACGCCGTCGGTGTGATCCTCAAGGAGGCACAGCGCCGTGCCGGAAGGAAGGGAAAGCTCACCCTGAGGTTCAGGGAGCTCGGTGGACTCATCCGTGTCGCAGGTGACCTGGCCGTCGCACGTGTCGCCGGTATCGTCACCAGGGACGATGTGCTCACCGCAATGGTGAACGCCCGTTCCCTCGAGCAGCAGATCGCCGACCGTCAGGTCGAAGGCTCCATGAGCTACCAGCTCTTCGAGACCAAAGGTTCCAAGGTCGGTCAGGTCAACGGACTCGCCGCCCTTGATCCCGGAAACGGAATGGCGGAGTACTCCGGAATCATGCTCCCCATCGTGGCCGCCGTCGTGCCTTCCATCCACAAGGACGGAGGACAGATCATCGCCACCGGAAAGCTCGGAGAGATCGCCAAGGAGGCTGTTCAGAACATCTCCGCCGTGCTCAAGAGCATCATCGGCGAGGAGATGTCCAAGTACGACATCCACCTCGAGTACATCGGTACCTATGAGGGGGTGGAGGGAGACTCGGCATCCGTCACCATGACCACCGTCATCCTCTCCGCGTTCTACAACATCCCTATCCGCCAGACCGTCGCTATGACCGGAAGCCTCAACGTCAGAGGACTCGTCCTTCCGATCGGTGCGGCCACCGCCAAGCTCGAGGCCGCGGCAGGTGCCGGAATCGTCACCGGACTGGTGCCTGTCAGCAACCTCAAGGACGTCATGATCCGCAAGAAGTTCTCCGACACTATGCAGGTGTTCGGAATGACCACCTACCGTGACGTCGCAGAGTATGCGTTCGAGGACTGCGAGGCCAAAGAGGAACTCCTCAAGAAGCTCGACTACCTCAACCCCAACGGCTCCACCGCTGTGAAGTGGGTCCCTCCCGTGGAGGAGGAATTCACTTCCCAGATGGCCGAGGAGGAGGCCGCCATCGATAAAACGGTGCCTCCTACCCAGCCTGCGGAGCCCGCCCCTGCTCCGGCAGAGGTGCCTCCCGCGGAAGCAGCCGTTTCCGAAGTAAAGGAGGAATGAACATCTCCTGCGGATGCCGCTGGGACTCGATCGGGGGTTTCGAGAAGTACTCTCTCGTCATCGGTCGGTTCCAGCCCCTCCACCTCGGACACATGGAGGTCATCCGCAAATGTGCCAGCGAGTCCGAACACCTCACCATCGGTATCGGAAGCGCGCAGTACTCCCACACGGTGGACAATCCCTTCACCGCCGGTGAGAGGTACCTGATGATCGAGAAGACGCTGAAGGCCGAAGGCATCGACAATTATTCTATCGTGCCTGTCGAGGACCTCAACAGATACAGTGTCTGGGTCTCTCATGTCGTGTCCATGTGCCCCCCGTTCGTGAACGTTTACAGTAACAATCCGTTCACCAAGCGTCTCTTCTCCGAAGCGGGTTTCAACATCAAGGCGTCCCCGCTTTACAACCGCACGATTTACTCCGGGACCGAGGTCCGCAGGAGGATCGCCGAAGGCGGCGACTGGAGGTCGCTTGTCCCTCCGACCGTCGCCGATGTGATCGATGAGATCGACGGTGTGGGCAGGATAGCCAGTTTCATTGAGGCCGACGGTGCCCTCTGAAGGGTTTTTCATGGAAAAAAGACTCATCGAGGCCTCAGAAAGACTGATGAGGTCTCTGGAAAGGAAGAAACTCACCGTTTCCACCGCGGAATCATGTACCGGAGGACTTATCGGAGCATCTATCACTTCTGTTCCCGGTTCGTCCGCATATTATGCAGGCGGTGCGGTCACCTATTCGAACGAACTGAAGGAACAGGTCCTCAAGGTCCCTCACGGGATCCTTTTCGCATACGGGGCCGTGAGCGAGGCCACCGCCAGATGTATGGCGAAAGGCGCGCTTTCCGCTTTCGGCACTGATCTGTCGGTAGCGGTCACAGGGATCGCCGGACCCGGCGGTGCCACCGAGACCAAACCTGTGGGAACCGTTTTCATCTCTGTGTCAGACGGAGAGTCGGTCATAGTGAAGGAATTCCACTTTTCAGGGGACCGTGATGCGGTCCGTTCGGAGACCGTCATTTCAGCACTCGAGATGCTTACGGAGCTGGCAGATTCGCTATGACCCAGAGCCGTTATTCCAGACAGATTCCCCTGTTCGGTGAGGAAGGTCAGGAGAAGCTCCGTAAGGCGAAGGTCGGTGTCGCAGGATGCGGAGGACTGGGCACCACTCTTCTTACCAATCTCGCGTCGGCCGGAGTAGGTACTCTTGTCATTGCCGACGGTGATGTCCCAGACGTCTCAAATCTGAACCGTCAGTTCGTCTACCGCGAGGGTGAGACCGAACATAAAGCAGAACTTTTGAAAACATGGCTGACCTCGGTAAATCCCGAAATCAAGGTCGTTACTTTCTGCAGTACGCTGAATGAGGAGAATATTGATGATGTATTCCGCGACTGCGACATCCTGGTCGACTGTCTCGATCGTATTTTGACTAGAAAGATCCTAAGCAGATGTGCAGTACGCACAGGCAAACCTCTTGTCCATGCAGGTGTCACCGGGTTCACAGGACAGCTGACCGTTGTGATCCCGGGTAAAACGCCCGATCTGGAACAGATTTATGATAATGTTTCAGATGCACCTGCTGGCACTGCCACTCCGTCAGTGGGATCGATGGTGTCGACCATGGCCTCTTTGGAAGCCACTCAGGTGATCCAGCTAATCACTTCCACAGGTTCTCCGTTCATCGGAAAGATGCTGCTGATTGACCTAGGTTGCGGATCAATCGATGTCATCGACTTGGCATAATGACCAATTTAGAGGTTAACATTTTCAAGAAGGATCGTGGCGGTCTTGGCACGGAACACGATACCGTACAGTAAGGTCCTTCCTTTCATGCCCCTGTAGTAGTTCTTTTTGTGTATCTGTTCCAAAGCCTCATGTGCCAGACGATCAACAGTTGTATCACTGTCTTCGGGATCCGCCTTCTTCAGCTCGATGACGATGTTGGGGAATCTGGGATATCTGGTCTTCATGAGGATATCATGTCTTCCGTCACCGGATTCCTTCTCGGCCGAGACATCATATCTCCCTTCGCGTTCGAATGCGATTGCTGCAAGGATAGCCTGGTAACGTCCTTCAT
>CAVGRR010000023.1:0-2093 GCA_963631655.1 Eggerthellaceae bacterium | reverse complement strand
GTCCTTCATCTACCAGCATCAGTGAAGCGAATTTGTCGTAACGGCTGTCCAATTCCGTCTTAAGAATATTCACGTCCCCTGCTTCCAAGGCATTGAGCAGAGCCTTGTATGGGAATTTTCCGTCGAATACGAAATTCAAGATGTGTTCCAGAAAGACCTTGTACATCTCACGGTTGGGGACCGAAAGGAGATGTCCATCCTCATCGGGGACGGCATTCAGGTACCCTGCAACAGCCAGAACAGAATAGATTGCATCAGGTTTTGTCTGCAGGTCACCCATCGCCACCGTGGGAGTAAGTTCCTTTATGACAGTTCCGCCGCCTCCGAGGGTGGTCAGGACCTTGAAAGTATCCGCATCCGCGTTCTGCAGAAGGGTATCTATGATGTCATTTCCGCTGGTCCCGCCCCAATATGTGCCTGGGGTGAATTTCTTTTTGATATAATCCAGAACACTCCAGGGGTTGTATATGTCGGCATTTCCGAAACGGTACCCGTCATACCATTCCTTTGCCTCGTCGAATTTCTCGGGATGGCCGTAGTAGGTGCAGAGTTCTTTCACTTCCGACTCGGTGAAACCGTATCTTTCATCGAATTCCGTTTCGAAGATATTGTTCACTTCAAGGTTGTTCAGTCCGGAGAATATGCCTTCTTTGGCGATCTGCATGACGCCGGTCACGACAGCGAATGCCAGATTTTCGTTGCCTTTAAGTGCCCGAGAGTAAAAACTGCGGAAGATGTTGAGGATCCCATCATATGTTTCCCGATTGTAGGCATAATTGAGTGTGGCATCATATTCATCAATTAGAATGATCGGTTGGACTCCGTGATACTGTTCCAGCATCGAACATAATGCATAGAGCGATTTTTTGAGAAGGGTGGGATCCGCCTTGCCATTGACGAGCCTCTGATATTCTTCACGGTCCGCAGGGTCCACTTTTTCACTGTTTTCAAGATATCTGTACCCTTTGTACAGGTCTTTGATTCTGTCTTTGAAGTCCGAAATGAATTCGTTATAATCTAGGTAGTCCATTTCGTTCATCGACAGGCGGATGACGGGGTAGGCATTGCGATATTCTTCGACTTCCGGATGATTGTTGATCTTCAGTCCGTCGAACCATGTGTTTCCCTTGTACTTGATATTGAAGAACGCATCGAGCATGGAGAGGTTGAGGGATTTGCCGAAACGTCTGGGTCTTGTGAAAAGAAATACTTCGCTACCATTCTGTATGATGTCTGATATGAGTTCGGATTTGTCAACAAAATAATACCCATTCTCACGTAACTTTTTGAAGTCATCCTTTCCCTTCGGTACCTTCAATCTTTTCCACTCCTCTGCCATGTGTTGTATATTGTTTCACTGACTATTAAAACAGATTGCAACTGTTTCGGTTGAAGCAGGATTTCTGCTTCTGAAAAAACAATACTTGTCAGAGGTTATAATATTTGCAGGGGGAGGTCGCCGAAAGTGAAGTACGGGTTTTCGGGGTCTGGCTACCCAAACCCCGATTGAAAGTGAGACTACCTCAATTGAACTTGCTTAGGGCTACTTTGATATGTTTGTGGCGGCCTTGACACTCTTTTTTGATGATTGCTTGATCCCGTTCAAAGGTTTGAGGTCAGTCAGTTTACCCGACTGTAAAGTTTATTTCACGTTCATTTCGGTTGGGAGATGCGCGCTCGAAGAAACCTTGTCTGACTGCAAATGCAGAGATTATGGTTTCGGACGAATTGAAAATTTTAGATATTTATGAAATAATTGTAATCATTTCTATTAATTAATGAATTATACTTACTCAAATACAATTTAATTTCTATTATTACGGATTATAACTCAACATATTAACAAAATTAGAGTATCTGTTCCGAGTTCTGTTCATATAAAAAGATTTTGAACATCTGATTAATAGTCCACACATTGTCAACATATCGAACAATAGCTGTGCAATCAGGCCGATGTTCAACAACATATTGATCCGGCCGATCAATATTTACAGAAAATCTTTCAAAACGGAGATGGTAATATTTACAGAAAATTAACTAACGCTTTCCCAATTTGAGGCACTATACTCTTAAACCGATCTCTGGGAAGTGCG
>CAVGRR010000022.1:0-24150 GCA_963631655.1 Eggerthellaceae bacterium | reverse complement strand
CGCACTTCCCAGAGATCGGTTTAAGAGTATAGTGCCTCAAATTGGGAAAGCGTTATTTCACATGGAATAGGTATGTGATTTTGTTCAGACTAGACACACGTCTAAGATATACTGGAATTGTTTATTGACCGATTGCATATTCTTTTCATCCGTTAATTAGACATTTGTCTAATTATCAAATGTTGATTAGACATACATATATTGTATTTCGGATTTTTATTAGACACTCGTTATGTTAATATAGGATATCCTATATCTGTCGCACATATTGGTCTTTCATTAGACAAATGGTGAAAAAATGAACACAATCACAAAGATAACATCAGTTACTCTTGTCCTATTGGCGACGATTGTAGTTATCGCGATGGGATCGTCGACCTCAAGCGCAGCTTTCACCGGATCCGATCCATCGAGCGGGGACATCGGATGGCTGCTGACCGCATCGCTCCTGGTGTTCCTGATGGTGCCCGGTATCGCGTTCTTCTACGGCGGAATGCTGAGGAAGCAGAGCATGACATCGATGATGGCCCAGACCCTTATCGCCATCGGCGTGATGACACTCTCCTGGGTCATTCTGGGGTATTCGCTCGCCTTCGGTTCTTCTGGAGGCATCATCGGCACCCTTGACTTCGTGTTCATGAACGGATTGGACGACGGCACCGGAAGTTACACCGCCCTCGGGTTCGCAACGTTCCAGATGATGTTCGCCATTCTTACCGCGGCCATTGTCCTCGGTGCCTGTGCGGAACGTGTCAGGTTCGTGACGATCACCTGGTTCCTGGTGTTCTGGGGTATCTTCGTCTATGTCCCCATGGCCCACTGGGTATGGAGCGGAGGATTCGAGAGTCTGGGTCTTACAGTGTTGGACTTCGCTGGAGGAGATGTGGTCCACATCTGCGCCGCAGTGACCGGTCTGGCACTTGTGTTGTTCGTCGGTCCCCGTCACGACAGCACCCGTAAGGCGCGTGCCCACAACATCCCCTTTGCCTTCCTCGGAGCCATGCTCCTGTGGGTCGGATGGTTCGGCTTTAACGGAGGATCCGGACTGGCCGCCAACGGACAGGCCATCCACGCCATATTCGTCTCGCAGCTCTCGGCCGCCGCGGCCATGATCGCATGGGCGATATGCCAGTATGTTGTCGTGGGCCGTGTCGGAGTGCTGGGACTTATCTCCGGAGGTATCGCTGGACTGGTCGCCATCACCCCCGGTGCGGGATACGTCAGCACCCCTGCGGCGTTCTTTATCGGACTGGTCGGAGGAGCCCTGTGTTTCTTCGCGGTCAGGTTTATCCACCGCAAGAACAAGTTCGACGATGCCCTGGATGTCTTCGGTGTCCACGGTGTGGGAGGTATCTGGGGAGGTATCGCCACCGGTCTCTTCGCGGAAAGCAAGTTCACCGGGGGGATCGACGGTCTTCTCTTCGGAGGAACCGACCTGTTCGTCGGACAGCTGTGTGCCATCGCCATCACCGTCGTGTTCTGTTTTGCCGTCTCCTATGCCATAATCTTCATCCTTTCGAAGTTCATGGCAGTGAGGATCCCGGAGGCGGAGGAGCCGATTGGACAGGATATCGTGGAGCACGGAGAACCTTCTTACTATAACTGAGGTGAAAGAAATGAAGATGATAATCGCAATAGTTCGTCCTGAGAAGTATGATGAAGTGAAGGAGGCCCTGAAGACCATCGGGGTCATGGGTATGACCTTCACCCACGTCACCGGCCGCGGAAAGCAGGCCGGAATCAAGTTCACCAACAGGGTCGGGGACATAATCGTCGACGAGATCGAGAAGGTCAAGCTCGAGATCGTCCTCGACTCCGATGAACTTGTCGAGAAGGCCGTCGACACCATCTGCCGCACCGCATGCACCGGTCACGCAGGCGACGGAAGGGTGTTCATTGTCCCTGTCGATAAGGCGTACACCATCAGCAGCTACTGTTCGCAGTAAGCCGGTTTTCAAACCCTTTATGGGACATGTACCCACATGTCCCAGACATCATTTTTTGTTTATTTTCGATCCCGGAAGAAAGTGGAAATTCAAGGACGCGGAAGAGCCCGAGAAGAACAGTTGAATAAAAACAGATGGTAGCGAGGGGACGATTTGAACGTCTGATCTCCGGGTTATGAGCCCGACGGGATATCCTGGCTACCCTACCTCGCTATATAATGGTTGACAGAGGACTTATTATTTAAAAGTTGGTCTGAATCCGCGGTAAGAGGACACCGCGGAATTCAGTTTCAAAGGAATTTTTTGAGGAACATGAGGTCTTGGATCTTACCTTCGATCTTGATCTTCTTGGTAAGGTAAGCCCTCATAGGCCTGAGGTCTCCGTCGATGAGCTTCTGGAGGTTCTCAGGGGTGCAGGTGACGGTGACATCCGATTCCGGAGCGGCCTCTGCCTTGAAATCGAACATCTGGGCGTTCTCGAGTTTGAATGAGTATTTCTCGGTATCAAGGTCGAGGGTGAAGGTCTTCTTGAGGTGTTTGACCTCGTCCCTGGTCGCTTCGTCCTTGTTCATCTTGTTGTTGAACTTGTCGATGAGTCCTTTGATCTGTTCTTCCATGGTCATGGGTATCACCAGTCGCTTATCTTGGTGGTGAACCTGGCGGACAGCATCTGCTTCACCGGCTTCCAAGATCTGCGTGTATGGGGAGGAGGACAACCGTTATCCTTAATCCATTTTTCTATGAAATCCACCGTGACCTGGTCGCTCGGGTAACCTGAACCTATGTCGCAGTCGAATTCCTTGCGGAGATCGTCCAGCATCCGATCGCGGGTGACTTTGGCCATTATGGATGCGGCGGAGACCACGGGATACAGGGCATCCGCTTTATGAGCGGCCACCACCTTCTTTCCGTCGAGCTTCACGGACATGATCCTTCCGAACCTGTCGGTGTCCACGTCGGGGCAGTCCGCATAGACCACATCCGAGGGGTTGCTCGAGACCGCTTCGACGAACAGTTCCAGCTCTATCATATTGAGCGACTGGGTCTTCATCTTCGCATCGATATCTTCGGCGGAAATCGGCACGGTGCACCACTTCACGGCATCGGAGATCTCGTCGAACATACGGTCCCTGACGGCAGGGGTCAGCATCTTCGAATCCTTCACACCGATGTCACGCAGCACCTGGTCGTCCTCGCAGAACACTGCCCCGACGACCAAAGGTCCGAACATCGGGCCTCTCCCGGCCTCGTCCACTCCGCTAATCATTGTCATCGGGGATGACAGCGGACCGTATAATGTGTTCGATGAAATCCGTGTTAACTCAATTAATGGTTATGGTATAGGATTTAAGTAATCCTCATCGTTCAGCCCACCATGGCATTGAAGTGTGACGTACAGTACGGTAAAGGGTCCTCTGGATTCAAACTGACCAAGGTCGGTGTTTCCGGTGTCCGCAAACCGGTCATGATCAGCAGGCCCGGACTGACAAGTCCCCTCAACAGTGTCGTCAGTTGTACTTTCGATATCTACGTTGACCTGCCCGCATCTCAGAGAGGATCCCATCTTTCCAGGAACGTCGAGGTCCTGAGGGCGGTGGCGGACGAGACCGTCAGCAAGCCCATCAACGGAATCGAGAACCTCGCAGTCGAAATGGTCGAGAAGCTCCTCGTCAAGCACGAGTATGCGGCCAACGCCTACGTCAGCGTCGTCGCAGACTATTACAAAGCGAACAAGACCCCCTCAGGAAGGGACACGCTGGAACTTTACAAGATCCACGCCGGCGCCCACGGCGTCAGGGGCGGAGAGATCCGCAAGATGATCGGTGTCGAGGTCGTCGGAATGACCGCCTGCCCCTGTGCACAGGAGACCGTCGGAGAGCTCCTCAACGTGGAGAACCCCGGATTTCCCATGATGTCCCACAACCAGAGGAATGTCGTCACCATCACCCTCACCACCGACAGGTCCCAGAACATCGAGGTCGACGATCTCATCAGTCTCGCCGAGAAATCCGTCTCCACCCCCACCTTCGAACTTCTGAAGAGAGAGGATGAGGGAAAGGTCGTCATCAACGCCCACTCCAACACCCGCTTCGTCGAGGATGTCGTGAGGAACGGACTCACCCTGGTGACCCATAACTACAAGGACCTTCCCGACGACGTCGAGGTAAAGGTCGTCAGCGATTCCGAGGAATCGATCCACAAACACAACGCATATGCCGAGAGGACCGCCACTCTCGGAGAGCTCAGGGAAGAGCTCGCACAGAACATTCCCGCACTGTGATACTGAGTGGGGGGTGACCCCCTCAGTTCACATCATTGAACGGTTTCAGATTTTTTTCAAGAATCCCGATGTCCTCGACAAGGAGGTCGCTGGGACATTCAAGTCCGTCGACGTGCCCGTTCCAATAGACGACCACACCCGGGCCGAAAAGCTGGGTGTAAGGGATAAGCTGTTTGGTGCAGTTGTACTTGAACTCCACCGAATCTCCGAACGAGGCCTTGCTCTCAATCCAGTAGATCTTCGTTCCGTTGAAGTCCATGGGCTCGGCGAGGAGACAGTCGGGGGTCTTGCTCCCCTGGCTTCCGTCCTCGCTGCGTTCGTCGTACTCTGTCTTGTAATCGATGTTCTGGCCGTCGAGCCACTCCCAGAGCAGACCCTCGCCCCATTTTCCCCTTTCGTTGGCCTTGGCCACGCCCTCGGGGGAGAACACGAGGTCCTTCTGGGCGGCCTCCTGGAGTTCCTTCGCGGTCTCTTCGCTGTCGAGGAGGCTGGGGTCCCTGACGTATTCCCAGAAGGCCTTGCGGTTGGTGCCGTTCTCCTGGAAGATCATCATGGCGGTCAGGACCGGGGGGTACTTGTAGGATTTCGCGATCTGACAGAACGTGTGACCGGACTTCCACTCCCTGAGCATGTTCTTGGTGTTCCGTTTGACGAACGGATGTTTCCTCCTGACGCCCCGGTTGATCTTCTGGGTATAGATGGTCTCGAGCATGCGGTGGTCGTAACCTTCCTTCTCGAAGGCCTCGATGTCCTTAGGGCCCCTGAGGCCCTTGTAGAGCTTGTCGTACTCTTCCTGGTCCATCGGATCACAGGTTCTTGACAAGGTCTTCTACGGCGGCGAACACGACGTCCCTGACCTGCGAGGTCGGGGGGCAGTAGGCGTTCTCGGAGTTCGCCAGGAACTCCTCCGCGGTGACCCTGCTGATGATGACCGAGGTCAGCCAGTCGATACGGCCGGTGGCGTCCTCTCCGGAGATGATCTGGGCCCCGATGAGGCGGTGGGTGTTCTTGTCTGCCACTACTTTCACGATGAGCTCTTTGGCTCCGGGGAAGTATCTTGCGCGGGAGAGTCCGACGGCCTTTCCGGTGACGGTCTCGGCACCGTACCAGGAGGCAAGACCCAGAGACATTCCGGTACCTGCGATCTGCTTCTCTCCGACGACGCTGATCCAGGGGCTGGCGACAGGTCCGAACTCGAGCTTCTTTCCGGCCGCGTTGGAACCGGCGATCTTTCCCTGCTTGACGGCAGATGAACCGAGCTGGCTCATTGTGGGTCCGGCGTAGATGGCGGACTGGCACTGTAAGACATCGCCGCAGACGAAGATGTCGGGGCAGAGCCTTCCTCTCTTGTATGCCTGCAGGGTGGGGGCGGCGCAGATCGCTCCGAGCTGTCCGATGTCTAGACCGAGCTGTTTGGCGATGTCGGTGTTGGCACGCACTCCGGTGGCGAAGATGACCATGTCGCAGGGGACGGTCTGTCCTCCGGCGTTGACGGCTTCGACCTTTTCGGTACCGATGACGCCCTGGACAGGGGTCTTCATCATGAACTTGACGCCTTTGGTCTCGAGGTATTCCTGGATGTTGTCGGCCATGTCCTGGTCCGCGATACGGGGGATGACCTGACCCATCATCTCGATGACGGTGACGTTCTTTCCGATGTTGACGAGTGACAGTGCCAGCTCGAGTCCGATGACACCTGCACCGGCGATGACGACGTTCTGGGACTGTTTGAGATAGGCCTCGATCTCCTGTCCGCCTTTGACGGTCCTGACGGTGAAGACCCCTTTGAGGTCGGTTCCCTCGATCGGGGGGATGAAGACCTTTCCGCCGGTGGCGAGGACCAGGGAGTCGTACTCGTAGGTCTTTCCGCCTGCGGTGACGGTCCTGACGGCAGGTGCACCGCGGGGGGTGTCGTTGACGACGGACTCGACGGTGGTCTCGGTCAGGATGTTGATGTTCCTGTTCTTGGCGTACCAGGCAGGGTCGTGCATGATCATGTTGTCCCAGGTGGATTTCCCCTCGAGGACCCACGGGATCATGCAGGGGGAATAGGCCACATCCCTGTCTTCCGTGAACACTGTGATCTCAGCATCTGGGTCTGCTGCTCTTGCAGCCGATGCGGCCGACATTCCTGCGGCGCCCGAACCGATGATGATTATCTTTTTGGACATTGTATCTGGCCTGCAGTATAATTGCCCCCTAAAAATACTTGCGCGTGTGCGTGCGATAGGTTTAATTGTGTGCCAGATGTGAGGGCGTCGATGAAAAGCAAAAGAATGCCCAACGAGCTTGAGGCATGTTGGACCGAGAAGGACATGGCCGACGGGAAGATCGTCGATGCACTGGTCCTCATCATGCGTACCAACGGGTGCGCCTGGACCCGTGCCGGCAACGGAGGCTGCACCATGTGCGGCTACAGGACAGCATCCCTCACCGGCGTCACCGAGGCGGACCTGAACGCCCAGATCGACCAGGCCCTGACCAGGTTCAAGGGACAGCCGTTCGTGAAGATCTACACCTCCGGCAGTTTCTTCGACACCAACGAGGTCCCGGAGTCCGTCAGGGACCGTGTATTCCGCGAGTTTTCCGCATGTGCCAGACTGCTTGTCGAGAGCAGGCCCGAGTACATCACCGACGACCTTGTGAAGGTCCTTCCGAAGAACATGACCGTGGCCCTCGGGCTCGAGACCTCCAACGAAGAGGTCCTCTGCAAATGCATCAACAAAGGGTTCACCGCAGCTCAGAGTAAAGCGGCCGCCGAGAAGCTGAAGGCCGCCGGACTGATGGTGAGGACCTACCTGCTCCTCAAACCCCCGTTCCTGACCGAGAAGACGGGAATGGAGGATGCCATCTCGTCAGCACGCTTCGCGGACCCGTTCTCCGATGAGATTTCGATCAATCCCCTGAACATCCAACACGGCACCTACGTGGAGCGCCTGTGGAAGAGAGGGGACTTCAGATCGCCTTGGATATGGTCCCTCATAGAGGTCATGAAAACGCTGTCTGGCACTGTTCATTCGAGGGTCATCTCCTCCCCCTCCGGAGGAGGATCTCAGAGAGGGGTCCACAACTGCGGGAACTGCGATGCCGAGGCACTCGCGGCGGTCGAGAAATTCTCCTTCAGTCAGAATCCCGCCGACCTACAGGTTCAGTGCGAATGTAAATTAACCTGGGAGCGTTACCTGTCCGCAGAAAGGCTCCTGGGAACCCCGGCGGACATCGACCGCGCCCTGGAAAGCGACCTTATCATAAAGATGTGAGACCATGAGTGAAATGACCGAATTTGACATCAAGAGAGGATTCTACGACAAGATCGAGGGAGCCAAACTCGGAGAGATCATGAACGAGATCTTCGGCAACGTGACCGAGAAGGACGGTATGTTCGTTTCCCATTATGGCGTCATGGCGGAGATCTGCGCCCAGGTAACCTCAAAGACCCAGATGCTCCTGAAGACCGTCAACATCGAGGACGTCAAATCCCTCTCCGACGATGAGATCCTCAACTCCAAGAGGAAGCTCAACGAGTTCCTTGAGAAGGCCACAGGTTTCACCGCGAAACAGCGTATGGACCGTGCCAAGAAGAAGGCCAAGGAAGGCAAGCTCTGACATTCCATTCCAAACCCTTTTCCAAACCGCTTCCCCCTTCTATAATATAATAATGCGTGCCAGCGACTTTTATATATAACCTGGCTATACAAGCCTTTAGATTGGACATACTCTATGTCCGACCAGACACATCGGGCAATGCATCTGCAACCCACGCTTGTCACCTGCCTCGTAGGCTTTCTGGTGGCGAATATGGTGTCACGGTCGGTTCATGAAGGCGTTCGTCTAATAAAGCGCGAGGTTAGCGAAGAGACCCTCGCAGGTATGTGTGAAATATGCCGCAAAGAAGACGCCCAAAGAAGGGATCCAGGGCATTCGGCCCTAGGAAGAGAGCAAAATCGCAGACGCCGAGGTTGGACTCCTGGCCTGAGATCAGCGGAGCACCTAAGATTCAGGGATTCGCAGGATACAAGGCAGGAATGACCCACGCGTTCGTTGTTGACAAGAAAGCAAAGAGCACCACCTCCGGAATGGAAGTTCAGACCCCCGTCACTGTCGTCGAGGTCCCTCCCATGAAGATCGCCGCTGTCAGGTTCTACGAGAACACCATTCTCGGCCTCAAGACCGCAGGCGAGGTCTGGGCAGCAGATGTCGACCCCCTGCTTGACAGAAGGGTCAACGTCCCCAAGAGGGGAGAGCCCGACTTCTCCAGGTTCGACGGACTCGATGTCGAGGACGTCCGTGTCCTTGCATACACCCAGCCCAAGCTCGTCTCCGGAGTTCCCAAGAAGGTCCCCGACCTCATGGAACTCAGGATCGGAGGCGGTTCGATGAGCGAGAGGATCGAGTACGCAAAAGGCATTCTCGGAAAAGAGGTCGCAGTTACCGACTTCGCACCCGAGGGAGCCATCATCGATGTCATCGCCATCACCAAAGGTAAGGGATTCCAGGGAGCCACCAAGAGGTGGGGTATCAAGCTGCTTTCCCACAGGAACAGCAAACACCGCCGCGGAATCGGTAACCTTGGTCCTAAGAGGCCTGGATATGTAAGGTCCACTGTACCTCTCGGAGGACAGATGGGATACCACCAGAGGACCGAACTCAACAAGAAGATCGTCAAGATCGGAACCGACGGAAAAGAGATCAGCCCCAAGGGAGGATTCACCAACTACGGTGAGGTCAGGAACACCTACGTCCTGATCAAGGGATCCGTTCCCGGACCCACCAAGAGGCTCATCAGATTCAGGGACGGAACCAGGGTCCCCGCCAAGGCCGACACTAGCGCCGCCGAGGTCACCTACGTTTCGATCGAATCCAAACAGGGAGCATGATTTAAATGACCACAACCAACGTTTACTCCGTAAAGGGAGAGGTTTCTGGCACCATCGAGGTTCCCGCAGCGTTCAATACCGCTTACAGGCCCGACATCATCAAGAAGGCCATCCTTGCAGCAGCCGCCAACAGCAGGCAGGCATACGGTCCCAACCCCCTCTCGGGTATGAGGCACTCTGTCAGCACCTGGGGAAAAGGACGCGGTGTCGCACGTGTTCAGCGTCTCCACGATGGAAGGAGGGCAACCCAGTCCCCTAACAACGTCACCGGTAGGAGGGCACACCCCCCGAAGGTCGAGAAGATCTGGGAACAGAAGGTCAACAAGAAGGAACTCAAGATCGCCCGCCTGTCCGCACTCGCCGCAACCGGCTGTGCAGACTGCGTCAAAGCACGCGGCCACAGGTTCGATGACAAGGTCTCCTTCCCCATCGTCGTCGACGATGCATTCGCCGACGTCAAGACCGCTGCAGAGGTCATGGCCACCTTCGACGCAATCGGAATCGGATACGATGTCGAGCGCGCAAAGGACGGAACTAAGATCCGCGCAGGAAAAGGAAAGATGAGGAACAGGAAGTACAGGACCCCTGTATCTGTTCTTATTGTAATAGCAGATGAAGACAGGAACGCAGCCGTGTTCAAGGGCGCAAACAACCTGCCCGGCGTCGAGGTCGAAGAGATCAGCACGCTCAACACCAGCCTGCTCGCTCCCGGAGGAGACGCAGGAAGGCTCACCGTCTACACCAAGTCCGCCATCGCAAAGATCGGAGAGTGGACCGAATGAAGCAGAGTGACATACTCATTAGGCCGTTCGTCACTGAGAAAGCGCTCAACCTCATGGCAGGTACCGCAGCTCAGAAGTTCAAGGACGGAAACAAGATCGAGTTCATCGTGAACAGGGACGCTGACAAGGCAGACATCAAACTCGCCTTCGAAGAGCGTTTCGAGGTCAAGGTGGAGCGCGTCTGGACCAGAATTCAGAAAGACGGCAAACATGCCATCATCAAGCTCGCAGAAGGATACTCTGCAGAGGAAGTCGGCATGAGGGTCGGAGTGTTCTGAGGTGAAAATATGGGAAAAAGATTGATACCGCAGAGGAGAGCCCGCGGAGGTTCTCACTACCGCTCCCCCTCCCACAGGCACGTGGACGATGTGAGGATCCCTCACTATGAAGCCCAGGGAACGATCAAAGACCTCATCCAGGCTCCCGGAAGGACCTCCCCGCTCGCAGTCATCGACTTCGAGGGGAAGAAGAGCTACCAGCTCGCAGTCGAGGGTACCAGGGTCGGACAGACCATCTCTCTCGGCGGAGACTGTGTCAAAGCAGGAAACATCCTCGCTCTCGCGAACATCCCCGAGGGTACCCTTGTCCACAACATCGAGGGTCAGCCCGGAGACGGAGGTAAGTTCGTCAAGACCGCAGGAACTTCAGCACTCGTCGTCAGCAGGGGAAAGGTTGTCGTCCTCTCTCTGCCCTCCGGCGTACTGAAGGAATTCAACCCCAACTGCCGTGCCGCAATCGGTGTGGTCGCTGGTGGAGGAAGGATCGACAAGCCCCTCGGAAAGGCAGGAAAGAACTACCTGACCCTGAGGTCCAGATCCGTTGCAAACAAGAAGACCAAAGGAGTAGCAATGAACGCTGTCGACCACCCCAACGGAGGAGGAAGTCACCCGCACGTCGGTGGTCCGAACTGCCATGGAAGGAACGCACCTCCGGGACAGAAAGCTGGTTTCATTGCACCTAAGAAGAAGATTAAGAGGAAGTGAGCTCAATGGCAAAGAAAATCATGGGATCCGCGAAAGCCTCCAGGAGGAAATCCAGGAAGAAGGCATCCGCAATCCAGGCGAGGAGAAAGAAGGAGTTCATGTTCCGCGGATACAACCTGGAACAGCTCCGTGCCATGCCTTTCGAAGATGTCCTCGAGCTTCTGCCCTCCAGGTCCAGGAGAACCTATCTCCGCGGACTCAACTACGAGCAGCAGCTCGTCTTCGACAAGCTGAACGGTGAGTGCGATGAGGTCGTCAGGACCCACCGCAGGGACCTCCCCATCCTCCCGTCGTTCGTCGGAAAGACAGTCGCAATTTACAATGGAAAAGAGTTCGTCGAGGTTTCGATCAAACCTGAAATGATCGGATGCTACCTCGGTGAATTTGTCATGAACAGGAAAGAACCTGCGCACTCCGGACCCGGAGTCGGTGCTACCAGGTCTTCGAAGTTCATGCCGCTCAAGTGAGGTGAATGGATATGGTCAACAAAGGTTACACCACTGTTTCAGATCCTGACACCACCGCCAAGGCCCTGTGCAAAGAACAGCCCATCTCCCCCAAGTTCGCACGCGAAGTCGCATGCGCCGTCAGGGGAATGGCCGTTCCCCAGGCTCAGGCCTTCCTCGAGAGCGTCATCGCAAAAGAGACCCCTGTCAAACTCAGGAGATACAACAAGCGTGTCTCCCACAAACAGGGAGTAGGTCCCGGAAGGTACCCTGTGAAGGTCTCCAAGGCTATCCTTGCAACCCTCAACAGCGCTGCCGCCAACGCAGACTTCAAGGGACTGGATTCCGCCAGCATGGTCATCTCGACCATCACTGTCGCCAGGGGCCAGGTCATTCCCGGCCACATGCCCAGGGCACAGGGTCGCGCGACCGAGTGGAACCAGGACACCGTCAACATCGAGATCATCCTCTCGGAGGTGGAGTGAAATGGCATCAGAGAGAAAGTTCGTCGCAGAGAACGTCCGCAGGGTCCTCCTCAAGGAATACCTCATGAAAGAGGTCTCCCGTGCAGGATTCGGCGGCCTGGATGTTCAGAGGACCCCTCTGGGAACCCGTATCATCCTTGCCACCGAGAGGCCTGGACTCGTCATCGGACGCCGCGGTCAGACCATCAAGACCCTGACCACGGTCATCGAGGAGCGCTTTGGATTCGAGAACCCTCAGATCGAGGTCAACGAGGTCAAAGACGTCTCCCTTAACGCACAGATTATGGCTGAGAAACTCGCCTTCTCCCTTGAAAGGGGATGGCACTTCCGCAGGGCAGGACACGCTACCCTGAGGAGGGTCATGGACGCTGGAGCCCGCGGATGTTACATCATCCTCGCAGGCAAACTGAGCGGACAGAGGCACAGGACCGAGAAGTTCAAAGAGGGATCCATCAAATACTGTGGAGACCCCAAGATCCAGTACGTCCAGCACGGATTCGCCGTCGCCACCCTCAAGATGGGTGTCATCGGTGTCACCGTCGAGATCATGGACAAGGATTCCGTGCTTCCCGCAGAGATCCAGGTCGCCAGCAAAGAGGCCGCAGCTGAGAAGCTCCCCGACCTCTTCAAGGTCGAGACCGCAAGCCAGGTCAAGGAGGAATGAAATTGGCAGCACTCAAGATTGCCGATATCAGGAACATGTCCGCAGAAGAGCGCAACGAGAAGCTCAAAGAGCTTCGCAATGAGCTCATGCACGAGAGGGGAGTCTCCGCCATGGGTGGAGCCCCCTCCAGCCCCGGCATCATCCGTTCCATCAGGACCAGCATCGCCCGCATTCTGACCGTACAGAAGGAGGAGGAGAAGCTCTGATGTCTGAGATCTGCCCTAAGTGCGGCCTGCCGAAAGAACTGTGCATGTGCGAGGAGATCGCACGTGAGCAGCAGAGTGTAAGAATCTCTATCGACAGCCGCAGGTACGGAAAGACCGTCACCGTCATCGACGGTATCGACGGCAACGACATCGACATCGCCGACCTCGCAAAGACGCTGAAAAGCAGATGCGCGGCCGGAGGCACCTGTAAAGACGGACGCATCGAACTTCAGGGAGATCACAAGAAAAAGGTGAAACTCGTCCTGGAGGAGATGGGATTCCGCACCGAAGTAAGGTAAACAGATGAACAACCGCGATATCATGAAATCAGAACTCATAGGCCTTGACGTGATTGTGCTGTCAGCGCCGTTCTCCGGAATCTCCGGCAGAGTGGTCGACGAAACAAAGAACACGTTCACCATCGAATCGGCCGGAACTGAGAGAATGGTACCCAAGTCGGGCAACGAGTTCAGATTCACGTATCACAACGAGCAGATAGACATTGAAGGAAGCAAGATCCTTCACCGACCTGAAGACAGAATGAAAAAGGTTAGGTGAGAATACTATGACAGCAAAAGTAAATAACATCGGAATCGAGGTCGCCGCTCCCGAGGGCGAATGCAGCGACCCCAACTGTCCCTTCCACGGAACCATCTCCGTCAGGGGACAGATCATCGACGGTGTCGTAGACACTGTCAAGATGAACAGGACCATCATCGTGAAACGCGATTATCTCCAGTTCGTCAAGAAATACGAAAGGTACGAGAAGAGGTCCGCAAGGTACGCCGTCCACGCCGCACCCTGCCTCAACCTCAAAGTGGGCGACTCCGTGAAGATCATGGAATGCCGCCCCATCTCCAAGACCGTGTCCTTTGTGGCGGTCGAGAAGAAGGAGTGATCTGAATGAAGGGAATCGCAGGAACACAGACCCGCGGACTTCAGCAGCAGTCCGAACTCACCGTTATCGACAACACCGGTGCGAAAGTGATCGAGATCATCACCGTCCCCAGCTACCACGGTGTAGCCAGGAGGAGCCCCAAAGCGGGTATCGGTGACATGGTCATCGCATCCGTGAAGAAAGGTACCCCCGCCATGAGGCGTCAGATCGTCTTCGCAGTCATCGTCCGCCAGAGGCGCCCCTACAGGCGTCCCGACGGAACCATGGTCTTCTTCGAGGACAACGCCGCCGTTCTCGTCACCGACACCGGTGAGACGAAAGGAACCGACATCAAAGGCCCCGTTGCAAGGGAAGCCGCCGACAGGTGGCCCAGGATCGCAGCGACCGCCAGCACGATCGTTTGAGGTGAAATGAATGGTAAGCAGTAAAGCAAGGGTTCAGAGGAAAGCTCAGGCTAACGCCCCTGCCCACGTAAAGAGAAAAATGCTCTCCGCACACCTCAGCAAGGAACTTGCCGAGAAATACGGAGTTCGTTCCGCCAGGGTTTGCGCAGGCGACACTGTCGTCGTCCTCCGTGGCGACGAGGACCTCCGCGGGTCCGAGGGAAAGGTCATCAACGTGTTCACCAAGACCGGACGCGTCTCCATCGAGGGAGTGACCATCAAACAGGTAGACGGAACTGCCGTGGCGCGTCTCATCCACGCGTCGAACCTCGTCATCACCAAGCTGAATCTCGAGGATTCCCTCAGGGCAGAAGCCCTCGGTAAGAAGAAGGAGGCCGCAGAATGAGCAACCACATGAAGAGACTCACAATGCCCAAGACCTGGCCCATCCCCAAGAAGGTCCAGCTCTGGGCAACCAAGCAGACCGCAGGTGCACACAGCATCAGTGAGTCCATGCCCGCAGCCATGATCCTCAGGGACATGCTCAAGGTATGTGACACTGCCAAAGAAGCCAAGAAGATCGTCGCCGCACACGACCTCGTCGTGAACGGCAGGGCCGTCAAAGACGCAAAGGCACCCGTCGGACTGATGGATGTCGTCTCCCTCCCCAAGTCCGGAGCGAACTACCGCGTCCAGCTGACCAAGAAGGGTAAACTCACCCTTATCCCCGTCTCCGAAGAGGACGCAAAATGGATCCTCTGCAGGATCGAGGGCAAGACCAAGGTCGCAGGCGGCAAGATCCAGCTCAACCTCAGCGGCGGAAGGAACGTCCTCCTCGACGAGAACCAGTACAAGCCCGGTGACTCCGTCAAGCTCAGCCTTGCGGACAACAAGATCATCGGCAGCTACCCCCTCGAGCAGGATGCAGTCGTCCTCATCATCAACGGACGCCACATCGGAAACGTCGAGACCGTGGAGAAATACACCGTCGTCAACAGGCCTACCGAGAACACCGTCCTCTTCAAGAGCAACAACGAGACCGTGAAGAAGAACATCTTCGTCATCGGTACCGGCAAATCCGAGATCGCGGAGGCTTCCGAATGAGCGGAACCGAGAACCCCATGAGGGATCTCCGTATCGAGAAGGTCACCGTCAACATCGGTGTCGGTGAAGCCGGTGAGAAACTCGTCAAGGCTCAGAAGGTCCTTGAGATGGTCACCAAGCAGAAATCTGTCCAGACCATGTCCAAGACCGTCAACAGGGACCTCGGAATCCGTGTAGGTATGCCTCTCGGATGCAAGGTCACCCTCAGGGGAGACGTTGCCGAGGATTTCCTCAAACAGGCCCTTTCCATCAGGGAGAACAAGATCTACTCCTACTCCTTCGACAAGGAAGGAAACATGTCCTTCGGTATCTCCGACTACACCGATTTCGATGGTATGAAATACGACCCCGAGATAGGCATCTTCGGAATGGACGTAAACGTCGTCATTCGCAGGCGCGGCGGCTGCCGTGTCGAGAGGAGGGCCCTCCTCAGCAGGAGGCTCCCCAAGGAACACCGCATCCAGAGGGATGAGGCCATCCAGTACATGACGAAGAAATTCAATCTTGAGGTGGTTCAGTGAAACCTAAGAAACAGTTCGGAAGACAGGTCGGCTGCGACCGCTGTGGACGCAGGCGCGGTATCATTAGGAAATACGGAATGCACCTTTGCCGTCAGTGCTTCAGGGATATGGCCCCGGAGCTCGGATTCAAGAAATATTCGTGAGGTGAACAAAAATGCAGAGCGATCCACTCAACGACGCAATGTGCGTAATCAAGAACGCTTCCCTCAACGGAAAGGCGGAATGCGAAATCGCACCTTCGTCCAAACTCATCGGCCGTGTGCTCAAAGTAATGCAGGACTACGGATACATCAACCAGTTCGAGTACGTCGAAGACGGAAAGGCCGGAAAGTTCCGTGTCCTCCTCAAAGGAGCCATCAACGACTGTGGTGTAATCAAGCCCAGGTACTCGGTGAAACTCACCGACATCGAGAAATACGAAGCGAGGTACCTCCCCGCCCAGGATTTCGGTGTCCTTATCTTCACCACCACCGACGGCGTGGTTGCACAGGCCCGTGCCAAAGAACTTGGCATCGGCGGAAAACTACTTGCCTACGTGTACTGAGGAATGAACAATGACATTTGCAGGGATAATCGAAAGCCGCATCGCCATACCCGATGGGGTCACCGTCTCTATGGACGGGAACACCTTCAAGGTCAAAGGACCTAAAGGTGAACTGAGCAGAAACTTCTCGCACCCCCGCGTAAATGTAGCAATCGACAACGATCACGTTGTCGTGAGCTGCGAATACCCGAGAATCAAAGACAAAGCAATGGTGGGAACCTTCCACGCACATGTGAGGAACATGTTCAAGGGAGTCACCGAGGGATACACCTACATGTTGAAGATCGTCTTCAACCACTTCCCTCTCAAAGTTGTCGTCAACAAGAAGGAGAAGAGGGTCGAGGTCAACAACTACATGGGAGGCCACGCCACCCGCTTCGCCAACATCATCGGAGACGTCGACGTCAAGATCTCCGGAACTGACGTCACTGTCACCGGCATCAACATAGAGGATGTCGGTCAGACCGCCGCCAACATCGAGAGATCGACCATGAGGGGCGGATTTGATAAGAGGGTGTTCGAGGATGGAATTTACATCGTCCACAAATCTCACAAGGTGAAAGAATGAGCGTAAAAGAGTTCAAAGACCTTCCCGGCTTCAAGGATGCCAACGTCGCAGAGCTTGAGTCCATCGGAATCACCTCTGTCGAGCAGCTGAAGGACGCCGTAAACGACGAGGCCGAGGCCAAGAAGATCATCAAGACCCTCTCCGGTGTCGGACCCAAGACCCTTGAGAACTGGAAGGATGCACTCAACAGTGAGTCTGTAAAGGCTCCCAAAGAGGCAGCACCTGTCGCCGAGGTCGTCGAGGCCGGCGCATACACTGTCGAGCCCAAGGCCGAGCTCACCGAAGAGCAGGTCGACGCACTCGCCAAGAGGGCTATCATCTCCGGAAACCGCCCCGCCTTCAAGAGGCAGGAGTGGTTCAGGTACCAGAAGCTCGGCGAGTCCTGGAGGAGACCCAGGGGTATCCACTCCAAGATGAGGAGGGGAATGAAGAGGAGGCCGCCGATGGTTGAGATCGGTTACGGCGGACCCGCCCTCGTGAGGGGACTTCACCCCTCGGGATTCGAAGAGGTCATGGTCTACAACGTAGACGGCCTCGAGACCATCAACCCGAAGACCCAGGCGGCCCGTATCGGCGGTACCGTCGGAGTCAAGAAGAGAATCGCTATCGAGAACAGGGCAAAGGAGCTCGGCATCCGTGTGCTGAACAAGCTTCCCACTGAGAACAGGAGGGTATGAACATGTCCGACCTGAAAAACCAGAAGAGGCTGGCCGCTGAGATCCTTAAGTGCGGTGAGAACAGGGTCTGGATCGACCCCACCAAAGAGGAAGAGGTCCAGGACTGCATCACCCGCGGAGACATCCGCAACGCCATCGAGTCTGGCATGATCAAGGCCAAACCCAAGGCAGGCACGTCCAAAGGTAGGATAAGACACGCAGCCAAACAGAAAGCCAGCGGTAAGCGCAAAGGACCTGGAAGCAGGAAAGGAACAGCAAACGCACGCGTTCCTGCCAAGCGCGCTTGGATCGCGACGATCAGGCCTATCCGTGACGAGCTCAAACAGCTCAGGGAGAACGGCAAGATCTCGCCTTCCGTATACAGGCTCTACTACAGGAAGGCCAAGGGAGGTCTCTACACTTCCCGCAGGAACCTGAAGCAGCACATGGTAGCCGATGGCAACCTGAAAGAGGAGGAGATCTGATGGCTACAGGACCTAGATACAAAGTTGCGTTCCGCAGAAGAAGAGAAAGCCGCACTAACTACTACACCAGGAAGAAGCTCCTCGCGAGCCACGAGACCAGGGCAGTCGTTAGAAGGTCCAACAAGAACATCACCGTCCAGTTCGTGGACTTCACCATGTCTGGCGATGTAGTAATCACGGCAGCCGACACCAAGGCACTCGCCAAGCTCGGATGGGAGCACTCCTGCTCCTCCATCCCTGCCGCGTACCTCGTCGGATACGCCGCCGGCCTCAAGGCCAAGAAGGAAGGGGTCGAGTACGCAGTGCTCGATCTCGGTATGCAGAACCCCCAGCACGGCGGAGTCCTCTTCGCCGTCGCCAAGGGTATGATCGATGCCGGACTCGAGGTCCCCTGCAGCGAGGATGTCCTCCCCGCTGACGACAGGATCGTCGGAAAACACATCGACGACAAGATCGAAGCTGACGTAAGCAGTATGAAAGAGAAACTGGAGGCTGAGTAAATATGGTCGACTGGTCACCTAAAACAAGGCTTGGACACATGGTCCTCAACGGCGATGTCACCACGATGAGCGATGCTCTGGCAACCAAACTGCCTCTGCGTGAGCCCGAGATCGTTGACATCCTCCTCCCTGATCTTCAGGATGAAGTCATCGACATGAAAATGGTTCAGAGGATGACCGACTCCGGAAGGAGGGTCAGGTTCGCTGTCACCTGCATCGTTGGAAACGGAGACGGTTTCATCGGTGTCGGAAGGGCGAAAGGAAAAGAGGTCGGTCCTACCATCAAGAAGGCAATCGACAACGCCAAACTGAACATCATCGAGGTCAAAAGGGGCTGCGGTTCCTGGGAATGCGGTTGCGGTACCGTCCACTCACTGCCTTTCGAGGTCATCGGACGTTCCGGATCCGTCACCGTCTACCTCCGTCCCGCACCCCGCGGTATCGGACTGGCAGTCGGTGATGTCGCGAAGAAACTGCTCACCCTCGCAGGAATCCACGATTCCTGGGGATTTGCACGCGGCAACACCAAGACCAAGGTCAACTACTGTGAGGCAACCTTCGACGCACTCAGGCAGACCTCCGTCGTCAGGGTCACCGACGACCAGGCCGAGAAGCTCAACATCGTCGCCGGACCCATCGGACTTAAAGAGAACGATGTCGACGCCGACTCTATGGAGGAGTGAAAATGGCAGCATATGTCGTAATCCGTGTGCTCGGACAGGCCGATGTCAACTACAACATCGCCCACACCATGCACCTCCTCGGTCTCAACAGGGTCAACCACGCAACCGTGGTCCCTGTCAACGACGCATACAAGGGAATGCTCCAGGTCGTCAAGGACTACTGCACCTTCGGTCTCATCGACGAGGAAACCCTCGCTGAGATGATCAAGGCCCGCGGAAAGGTCGTCGGAGATGCACCCGTCACTGACGAGTACGTCAAAGAGAAGACCGAGTTCGCCACCGTCGCAGACCTGGCCAAGGCCATCGTCGCCGGAGAGTACAAGCTCAAGGACGTCGAGGGCATGAAGCCCGTCTTCCGTCTCCACCCCCCCATCAAGGGATACGAGGGCAACAAACACGCCTTCGTCGAGGGCGGAGCTCTCGGATACAGGGGCGAGAAGATCAACGACCTCGTCAAGAGGATGCTCTGAGGTGTCATAAATGCCTAGCAGAACTAAGAAATTCAGGGGATCCAGGACCCACGGCCGCGGTAAGAAATCCGGCCGTGGTGCAGGTATCATCGGTGGACGCGGAAACGCAGGTATCGGTAAGACCGGCAAGATCTGGATGCTCAAAAATGACAGGAAACACTACGGGCACTACGGCTTCAAGAGGCCTCAGTGCCTTGTCAAAGCAAACAGCACGATCAACGTGTCCGAGCTCGAGAAGAGTATGGACCGTTTCGTTGCCATGGGCTTTGCCACCAAGGATGGCGAGAAGTATTCGGTCAACCTGACCGATGCCGGAATCGACAAACTTCTGGGAAGCGGAAACATCGGCGTCGCAGTCGATGTCACTGTCGCAGAGGTTTCCGAGAGGGCCAAAGAGAAGATCGAGGCCGCCGGCGGTTCAATCGCTGAGTGATTCCGAAAGGAGTAATTCAAATGGATGATGCAAAACCAAGCCTGTTGTACAAGGTAAAACCTATCGGCGACAGGCTTCCCGCGGTCAAGCGTCCTGAAGGGCACGTGCACTTCAGGACCAAGATCATGTGGGTCGCGGTCATCCTGATCCTGTACTTCGTAATGTCGAACGTCTATATCTGGGGACTGGACCAAAAGTCCTCCCTGGATATTTTCGCTCAGTACAGGACCATTATGGCCGGTGCGTCAGGAACAATCCTCCAGTTAGGTATTGGACCGATTGTTACTGCGTCGATCATTATGCAGCTGTTCGTCGGTGCGAAGATCATCAAGCTCGACCTCAGCAATAAGAAAGATAAAGCTTGTTATCAGTCTGTGATGAAAGTTCTCGTCCTGGTCATGATCCTGGTCGAGTCCATTCCTCAGGTATACGGATATCTTGTCCCCTCGGACGCGTTCACTTCGCAGTTCGGTTCCCTCGGAGCCAAAGGGCTGATCATCCTCCAGCTGTTCATCGGTTCCTATCTGGTGTTCCTCTTCGATGAGGTCATCTCCAAATGGGGTATCGGAAGCGGTATATCTCTGTTCATCGCGGCCGGTGTCGCTCAGGCGGTGTTCACGGGAACCCTCAACTGGTACCCGTACTCTGACGGGGCTTATTCCCTGTCGAACCTGCCTGCGGGAACCATCCCCAAGACCATTTACATCCTGCTCAACACCAACTCCTCGGAGATGGCGTCCGGAGGATACGAAATGATCCTGCTGGGACAGCCGAACCCGCTCATTGCGCTGATAGGTACTCTGGTCATCTTCCTGGTGGTCGTGTATCTTGAATCCAGCCGTATCGAGCTTCCGCTGTCGCACGGTAACGCAAGAGGTGCCAGAGGAAGATATCCGATCAAACTGATGTACGCAAGCAACATCCCTGTGATCCTGATGTCCGCCCTGCTGGCCAACATCAGCATGATCTGTCTGCTGTTCTACACCAACGGCTTCCTTCAGACGATCCCCATCCTCGGAGGAAACGACGCCATCGGTATCTATGAGAGCGGCTCGACCACGGCAACCGGGGGTATCGCATGGTATCTGTCGACCCCGCAGGGTCTGACCGATTGGCTACTGCCGATCCTGAACCCGGTGTCGTACGGTAACAGTCACACAGTGATCGAGAACCTATGTCACGTTGCGATATACATGACCGTGATGATCATCGGATCGGTCATGTTCGCCAAGTTCTGGGTAGAGACCACAAACCTCGGCCCGGAAGCAGTGGCAAAGAACATCCAGAAGAGCGGAATGCAGATCCCCGGTTTCAGGAGAGACCCCCGTGTCCTGACAAAGGTCCTGGAGAGGTATATCCCAACCATCACCATCCTGTCGGGTGCGTTGATCGGACTGCTTGCCGCTGTCGCGGATATGATCGGAACTACTGGAAATGCGACCGGTACCGGTCTGCTGCTTACGGTTGGTATCATCATCAAGTTCTACGAGTCTCTCGGACGTGAACAGATGATGGAAATGAACCCCATGATGAGAGGGTTCTTCGGCGGTGAATGATAATGGCAAACCCTGGAAGTGCTGAACAGATGAGGGCACAGCAGCAGCAGAACATGCAGCCTATGCCCAGAGGAACCATGATCGGAATGCTCGGCGTTCTGGTCATAATGATGGTCGTAATGATCTGGAGGGTCCAGATCGGTGAGGCCCTGAACCACGTGTTCAAGTACATCGACTTCGACGGAAAATATCCTGTCCTGACCCTGATGATCGCAGGTCTCATCATGATCACACTCAGCACCGTGATCAGGAGTTTCCTATCAGATCCCATTTCGCAGGCAAAGACCCAGCACATTCAGAGCGAGTTCAACACCGAGATGCGCAACGCGCGTATCGAGAACAATCTCTACAAGCTGAAGAAACTTCAGGAGATCCAGCCGCAGATGATGCAGGCATCCATGGAACAGAGCACCAGCATGATGAAGCTGATGCCTGTCACCATGCTGTTCGTCATCCCCATCTACGCATGGATCTTCTACTTCGTCACCTACACAATGAGCGGGGACACCACCCCCCTCATGATCAACATGCCCTGGGGCGCCGCGAATCTCATGGACAACATGATGGGATTCATGCCCCAGTGGATCGTGATCTACACCCTTATCAGCCTCCCTATCGGACAGCTCGAGAACAAGTTGATCAACTTCTACCTGTTCAAGAAGCGTCTGAAAGCCATCGATGCGGGAGAGGCATGAGAATAACAATCAGTGGTCCTCCCGGTTCCGGGAAGACCACCGTCTGTGGCAAGCTGTCCGAGACACTCGGTGTCAAAGCCGTCGTCTTCGGACAGGTGTTCCGGCAGCTCGCCGCAGAAAGGGGCCTTACACTCATCGAGTTCGGAGAACTCGCTGAGAAGGACCCCCGCATCGATGCGGCCATCGACGCCAAGATCGTCGAGACCGCCCGTAACACCTCCGATATCATTCTGGAGTCCCGTCTGTCCGCATATATGCTCACCCGCAACGGCATCCCCGCCCTGCGCGTGTACCTTGATGCGAGTCCGGAGGTCCGTTTTGCCAGGATCGGTATCCGTGAGGAGAAAGAGGTCCAGCACGCCATCGAGGAAACGAATGCGCGTCAGGCCTCCGAAGCCAAGAGATACAAGATGTACTACGATATCGACATCGAGGACCGTAGCGTCTATGATCTCATCATCAATACGGACACACTGACCCCCGACGAGGTCCTTCAGAAGATCCTCGACGCAGTGCGTGCACGAGACATGTTGGTAAAAGACCCAGATGCCATTCCCGACAAGTGGGGAGTAAGGCCCTCCGACCGTTCTTTGGGAGAACTTCTGCGCGGAGGCGTCATCGCTTTGGACAAGCCTCCGGGCCCGACCTCGCATCAGGTCACCGCCTGGGCGAGAGATGCACTTCACCTCGACAAGATAGGTCACGGCGGTACGCTCGATCCTTACGTCAGCGGAGTGCTTCCCATATGCATCGGAAAGGCCGTCCGTCTGACCGATATCGTCCTTTCCTCCGACAAGGAGTATGTGTGCCTGATGAGGCTTCACGCAGATCGTTCCGAGGCCCGTATCCGTGAGGTGATGGGACGTTTTGTCGGTAAGATATATCAGCTTCCGCCCGTGAGATCCGCCGTCAAGAGGCAGATCCGTATCCGTACCATCAAGGAACTTGAGATCCTCGACATCCGCGGAAGGGACGTCCTCTTCCGCATTTCCTGCGATGCTGGGACATATGTCAGGACCCTCTGCATCGACATAGGAGAGATGCTCCTCTGCGGTGCTTCGATGACCGAACTGAGGCGTACCCGTTCCGGAAAGATGAAGGAGGCCGATGCGGCGACCCTTCAGGACCTTACCGATTCCTACATCTTCTGGCAGCAGGACGGCCGCGGAGAGTGGCTCCGCAGTCTCATCCGTCCGATGGAGGTCCTGGTGGACCCGTTGCCGAAGATCATCGTCAAGGCAACCGCTGTTGACGCTGTATGCCACGGTGCAGACCTTTCCGTGAAGGGTGTCCATATGATAGACCCAGACATCCGCCGTAACGCATTGGTGGCCATGATGACCCTCCGCGGAGAACTGGTCGCCATCGGCAAGATGCAGATGTCCACCGACAAGATCATGGACTCCGATACCGGTGTCGCGGTCAAGACTGAAAGGGTGTTCATGGATGTCGGACACTATCCCAAGATGTGGAAGTATTCGACCGACCTCGAACTAAATTAATCCTGCTGTATGTCAGAATTCATAAGAGACCGGGTTTTTCCGGATGGGACATTTGATTTCAAGGCTCTTGTCTCCGGAGAGTATTTCTTTGTTGATAAGACCCAGATGATCCAGGATATCTGCAGATCTGTCTATAGGACCTATCTTTTTACAAGGCCCCGCAGATTCGGGAAATCGATAAATCTCTCGATGTTGGATTACTTCTTCAACATCAAATACAAGGGTGACCCAGACATCTTCGCGGGGCTGAAGATCGATTCCTGTCCGGAATGCAAAGCCTACAAGAACGCTTACCCAGTCATCAGGATGAATTTTGCAGACCTAAGAAGTGGTTCTAGAAAGATATATTACGAGAGTCTCAGGTCTATGGTATCTGATCTTGCGAAACAATTCCTGTACCTGATCGATGACGGACTTGTGTCAAAGATTGATGCGAAGTTCCTCAAGTCCTGTTCTTGGTCGAAACTGACAGAGGCCGACAC
>CAVGRR010000021.1:0-26121 GCA_963631655.1 Eggerthellaceae bacterium | reverse complement strand
AAGGTGAAACAATGATCCTCGATTTCTCTGTCAGGAACTTCGGCCCGTTCAGAGACCGCGTTACACTCAGTATGAACGCCACCGCACTCCGGGACGATGCGGACAACATATTCGAGTGCGAACAGGTCGGAGGAGGTCTCCTGACATCCGCGCTCATCTTCGGTGCCAACGCCTCCGGAAAATCGTATCTGATAAAGGCCATGTCCGCCCTCAGATACATGCTCGCCAGGCCTTACTCCGGAGGGGAAGCATACGCCGCCTATCAGCCGTTCCGTCTCTCCGGCAGCACGGTGAACGCCCCTGTCGACCTGAGGATCAGGGTCCTCATCAACGGCGTACTGTATGACTATTCTATATCGTACAACAAAGACACGGTCGTGTCGGAAGCCCTGTATCACTATCCCAAAGGCAGAAGGGCCCGTGTGTTCATCAGGACCGGGCCTGCGGAGTTCGAATACGGGGACAACTTGATGATCTCCAAGACCAACCCGGGATCGTCGTATGTCGTGGTTGCGTCGAGTTTCAACGACAAGGTCTGTGACCTATTCAGGAGAGAGATCCTTTCGAACATCGTGATCCTCGACGGCAGTCTAGAATCACTGATCCAGAGATCATGTGAATACACCTCCGGAAATGATGTCGCCAAAGGATATGCCATGCAGGCACTGAAGACCGCTGACATGGGCATATCCGACTATCATTCGGTGGAAAGGGAGATCAATGTTTCATCGATCGAAGGCGCCTCCCTGTCCACTTTAAGTATGTCTCCCGGAAAGATACGCGTCAAAGACATCTTCCTCAAACATGACCTTGCGGTCGACGGCGTGAGCGAAGACAATACGGTCTTCCCTATCGATATCGAGTCTTCGGGAACCAAAGCGATGTTCGGACTCATGGGTCCCCTCGTGGACGTCCTGATGAACGGCAAGGTCCTGGTGATCGACGAATTCGGTTCCAACCTACACCCGCTCATATCCCGTTGGATCGTGGGACAGTTCTCCAACCCTTCCAATCCCAACCGTGCGCAGTTGATCGTCAACACTTACGATGTGGGTCTGATGGATACCTGCGGACTGATACGGAGAGACCAGGTATGGTTCGTCAAAAAAGACCAAGCAGGAGGAAATTCAGAACTCTACAGCCTGGCGGATTTCAAAGATGTTCGGAAGATCAAAAGCATCGGGAAGGCATACTTGGCGGGAAGATTCGATGCGATTCCGACCATCCGTGCCCGTGACATCATTGAATGATATCAAAGACCCAGATTGCGAAATCCAAGCATCATTAAGGTTTTAGCATGGTTATCGGCACGACATATACGCCGTCATCTCTCATGTATGCATGATTGGCTAGGCCGCACACCACACACAATGCACAAGGCAAAGACCCAGCATTGTGTTTTTCCATCTTCTTCCTGAACTTCAGAAGTGATTCTGCACCTTCATCGATCCTATCCGCACTCAGTTTTATCTCGAAGGCGGCCCACCTTCCGTCAGGCATCTCGATAACCGAGTCGACCTCGGTTCCCGAATCGTCCCTGTAATGGTACTGCTCGGCACCGAAACTGTGCGCATAGATGCTGAGGTCCCTCTCGCACATCGCTTCGAAGAAGAATCCGTACGTTCTCAGGTCCTTCATGAGCCTCCCCTTACCTATATTCAGTGCGGCTATTCCGAGGGACGGATCTGTGAGATGTCTTTTCACTCTTTTTCCGACCCTGACACTCGATCTAAGATTGGGATCGAAAGCAAGCTGATTCTCTATGAGATAAAGTCTGTCGAACACGTCGATATAACTGTTGACGGTGTCGTATGACAACGGGATTTTGTCTGCTGGCACTTTCGTATCGAGTATCAACGGGAGCCTGTCTATCGGCACCCCCGTATCGTTGTGGATCTTGGTCACGTCGGCCACAGTGGATTCATTGCGGGCAAGTGATCTGAACACTGTCAGAAGATTCTGGTCCTTCCTGTAGATACCCTCTAAAACCGATGCTTTTGCGATGAACGACCCCAGATAGGTTTTCACAGACTCCGCCCTCTCAGAATATGAAAGACCCAGCGTGCCGGGCCAGCCTCCGGCCATTGTCAGATCCACCAGACGTTCCAGATCTATTCCAGATCCGGAATGGAATCCTGCAGTTCCGCAGATGATGTCCTTTAACGATACCTCACCGGTTGAATCGCCGGATTCGAAAAGGGACATGGTCCTCATCCGAAGACGTTTAATCCGCCCGGCACCGCAATGCATAGGTTTCTCTATTTTCGGTACCGAAGAACCGGTCAGAATGTACTTTCCTTTACCGGGATTGTGATCTATGTCCGACCGCACAGCATCCCAGATTTTCGGAACTTCCTGCCATTCATCGATAAGATGAGGTTGCTTACCGTCCATGGCCAAGCGCACATTCATACTGACGAGGTCGCGATTGTCCTGACCATATTCATTGATAGGTCCGATCTCAAACGAACTCTCGGAAGCATTCAGACCGAGCCAGGTCTTACCGCACCACATCGGACCCTCGATACTCACGCCTCCGAATGCACGAAGACTGTCCTCCAGGTCCTTTTCGATCAACCTGTGCTTATATCCCGAGGGGGCAATTCCCATACTTGGTCCACTATTTAAAGACTTAAATATATTCCTAAAATTTCGGATTTTTCATTCCGAAAATTTCGGATTTCCCATGTGGTAGGTTGCAGAGAGGCCTCACGGCCTCTCTTTGAAAATATCAGTCCCACTCGGTCACACCGGTCTGGTCCGACAGACAGTCCTTTTTGAACTCGGGAACAGATGTGCCAGAGTCCCTCTGTCTGCGATAGTCCTTGAACGCTTCCACCGCTCTGCTGCCGAGCTTGAACATCACGAGACAGTTGATCACTCCGCACACCGCCAGAAGGATGTCCACGATGGCGAACAAAGCATCTGAAGCGAACATACTCGACAGGAACACCACGATGAGCAGGAACACGCACACCGCCAGACGCGCATGCTTCGAATCGGTGATGAACGCCATGTTGTTCTCACCGATGACATAGTCAGCGATGAGGGAGGTGAATGCAAAGATGAACAGGAAGATGGCGACCAGATAAGGTGCCAGACCTCCGATGGACGCATCCATAACTGCCTGCAGCAGCGGGATGGACTCACCCTGTACGGAGTACTCGGCCCAGATCTCGCTGAAGGATCCGAAGGACAGGATGACCAGTGCGGTCAGGGTGCTGACCACGGTATCAAGGATGACTCCCAATGCCTGGGAATATCCCTGCCTGACAGGGTGGGAGACAGGCGCCATGGAGGAGATGTTGGTGATGGTACCCACACCGGCCTCGTTAGAGAGGACACCACGCCTCATTCCGATGAGGAGCATGGCACCGATACCTCCGCCCACTGCGGAGGGGACGTTCAGTGCATACTGGAAGATCATGACGAACGCGTTGATCACGCCTCCGTCGGAAAGGGCAATGCATATGGCGCAGACGATGAGCCAGACGATACCCATGGCAGGCACGATAGCGGTGGAGAGTTTCGCCACACGGGTGACCCCTCCGAAGATGACGTATGCGGTTATGATTGTCAGTACGATGGCGATGGCCCAGGTCTCGAATCCGAAGGCACCGTTGATGGCGCTCGACATACTAGAGACCTCCATCGAAACGAATCCCAGAAGGTACATCAACACCATGATAAACGCCACGATCATTGATGCCCTGCGAAGACCCAGACCCTTGGCGATGTTGTATGCCGGACCTCCGTGGAGCCTTCCGTCGGCGTGCTTTGTCTTGTAGATCTGACCAACGGTCGTCTCGAGCATACTGGTGGCGGTGCCGATGAAGGCGAAGACCCACATCCAGAAGATCGCACCGGGTCCGCCGACGGTTATCGCCAGGACGGGACCGGTGATGTTGCCCACACCGATACGGTTGCCCATACTCATACAGAAGACCTGGAACGGGCTCGGTTTTCCCGTGCCGCGGTCGTTGCCGAAGGTGGAGTGGCACATCTCCTTCAGACCTGCGATCTGCACTCCCCTGAGGCGGAGGGTACTGTAAATTCCCAACAGAACGATCAGGACAAGAGGAAGGTACCATATGTCCTCGGAAAATTTCACCAATGAATCGAGAAACGACAAACAATCACTGCTGGAACATATCAAGCACAGATAAAAAGGTGAATGCTGGCCGGTCGGTTGAAGATCGTTTCCTTATCTGCTGAAAACACATCGAATTATGATGTCTGGCACATTGAAAGATCGTGTGTCAAGACAGGCGATCCTGAGATCTTTTCCTTCGGATCCGATGAAACAAAGTTTCTTGCAAATTTGCACAAAACTTTAATTTGAAAACAACTTTCTTGCATTAATGAAAGAAATTATCAGACGCCCATATCTGGAAAGACTGAATTCCGGAAGAGACAGGACAAGCGTCGTCAAGATAGTCACAGGAATGAGACGGAGCGGAAAGACGGTCCTTATGAAACAATTCATCCGGAAACTGGAGACCGACGGCATCCCCGCAGAAAACATCGTCTACATGAACTTCGAATCCAGGGAGTGGAAACATATCGTGACGTATGACGACCTCCTGAACGAGATATATGCCAGGAACATCAAAGACCGTATGTACGTGTTCCTGGACGAGGTCCAGATGGTGAAATCCTGGGAAAAGGCTGTGAACTCGCTGCAGGTCGATTCCGATGCGGACATCTATATCACAGGTTCGAACGCATACCTCCTATCTTCCGAACTCTCCACCTATTTGTCAGGACGTTATGTGGAACTGAAGATCCTCCCTCTGTCATTCTCCGAATTTCTTGAACTCTATCCGGGAGAGAAGGAACAGAGGTTTATGCAGTACCTGCGTACCGGATCCCTTCCTGTCATAGATCCGGACGGCGATAAGACCTTCGAACAGGACTTCCTCATAGGAATATTCAATACCGTTCTCGTGAAGGATGTGATGAAACATTCAGGCGCATCGGACATATCAGTCCTGACGGATGTGGCAAGGTTCCTGTACTCCAATGTGGGAAACCTGACCAGCTGCAATTCCATCGCCCAGTCGCTGAAAACAGACAACAGACAGGTAAGAAAATACCTTGATGCCATGTCAGATGCATTCCTGATCTACAAGGCAGAACGCTACGACATCCGCAGGAAGAAACTCCTCGACACGCTGGAAAAATACTATGTGCCAGACACCGGAATGAGGAACGCAGTCCTGGGGATATCTTCAAGAGAGGACAACAGCCGCCTCATCGAGAATGTGGTGTATCTGGAACTGATCAGAAGAGGATACGAGGTCGCTGTCGGAAAGTACGGTGACACCGAAGTGGACTTCACTGCCCGCCGGAACAACGAGATCGAGTATTATCAGGTCACGATGTCGATGATATCCGAATCCGCATACGAAAGAGAGATCAGACCTTTCGACCTTATCAGGGACAGTTACACCAAGACCATACTGTCTATGGACAGGTTCCTGGTGGACATCCCGGACGGAATAAAACACAGGAACATCATCGACTGGCTGCTGGATGAGGATAAATGATCACATCGTCTTGATGACGGAACCGACCGAACATGGTGATCTGGGACTTTCGTCCACATGCATCGGACGGCGGGACCTGGCGGATTCCACAGCGCGTTCGAGCTTGGAACTGCTTTCCGCGTAGATCCTGAAGAGGACGTCTCCCTCGGAGACCTTGTCTCCCGTTTTATGAAGGAACAACACCCCCGCACCGGCATCTCTGGGGGCACCGGCGGCCTTGGCGATCGCGATGATTCCGTGGTTGTCGATGTGCTGCACATATCCACTCCTTTTAGCATGGACATCCTTGGAATATCTGCCCGGGATCAGGTCGGATGATTTCAGATCCGGAGAACCGTTCTGCACCTGCACGATCTTCAGGAAGGTCTCATGGGCCCTTCCCGAACGAAGAGAATCCAATGCCTGGGTCTTTCCGTTCTCCACCCCGGACATCTCCAGAATGGCGCCTGCCACGCTGCATGCCTTGTCGATGATGAAAGGGTCCCCGTCCCCATTCTCCAGGATACTGATGCATTCCTTCGCCTCGAGAATAGGGCCCACCGAGAGCCCGATGGGCTCGTCGGCACGGGTGATCACACAGCGCACATCGATCCCGATCTTCTCGCCGAGTCTGACGAATCCTTCGGCATAGCCTTCCGCTTCGTTGAGATCGGAGATCTTGGCGTATTTCCCCACAGGGATATCCAGTACCAGGTCGGTGGTCCCGATGGCCAGTTTCTTGCTCATGATGGAGGCCATCATGGTGGGAAGGGGATCGATGCCCATCGGTTTCTCTACCCTTATGATGCGCATTCCCACAGGTGCATAATCCTGGTTCCCGCAGACGAAGACACCGTTTGTCTTGTCGATGGCGTTCACAAGGCGGTCTGAATCCATCTCCACATCGCAGAAGGTACTGACAAAGTCGGCGGTACCGCAGGCGCTGCTGACGGCACGCGAGGACATTTTGGGTATGATGAGTCCTTCGGAGGCGACGATGGAGACCACTATCGGAGTTATCTTGTTCCCCGAGATCCCACCGAGGCTGTGGAAGTCGAAGACCTTCCCATGTCCCAGATGTATCTTTTTGCCGGTGTCGGCCATGGCCTCCGCAAGGAAGGAAATCTCATCGAGGACGGCGTTGTTGATGTTGAATGCGGATACGAAGGAGATTATCTCGGTGTCAGAAAGGCTGCCGTCCATGATGTCGAAGATAATCGAACGTATCTCCTCCCTGCTCAGCACGGAACCGTTGATCTTCTTCCTGATGGAACGGACGGATTCCGGCATGGGGGAATATTGGACTTCGACCTCGTCGCCGTCGGCGACGCGGATCTTCGTCAGAACGTTGACGGGTAAAGCCACAGTACCTTTCGGCACCACCGTGTCGGAGATGGTGACAGAACAGACGACGGCCTGCTCACCGGTTATGCGCACGCGGTCGGAAGGCCCCACTCCGAGCTTCAGGGAATCGTCGCGGTTCATGAGGACCACGGCGTCGGATACGATCACATCGGTATGGCGTGCGCACAGTTTCATCGCTATGACATCCGTCGGTCAGATAACAACCTTCAGCTCCTGTGCTGTCTCCTCAGGAACACGACGGATGCCCCGCATATCACCACAAGTCCCAGAATGGAACCGATGATCGGTACCCATAAAGAATAGTCGAACTCCCACTGGGCGGTGAGGATAATCTGGTAATATCCGTCCGACAGGTTCTCGACGACATCTCCGGGCTGGTAGATCTTGTGGTCCACCTCGCACAGCCACCCTTTGAAGTTGTGGTTGCTGTAGGTATATGTGCACGCGGGGATGGTGTATTCCTCGAAGTAGGTGACCCAGGGGAAATCCATGAGGGTTCCGTCACCGTCTCCGGGATCGTAGATGATATGGTACTGTCCGACCTTCCAGACGGCGTAGAGGTCCATCTGTCCCTCGGTGAGAAGGTTCTTGACCGATGCTTTATCCCCATATTCGACAGCGGTCCCTCCTTCGACGGTGCTCCATCCGCAGAAATCGTAGAACTTATACTGGAATGCGTTGGCCGTGAGGCTGACGGTACTGTCATAGCGGACGAACTGGGGATCCATAGTGCCGGTGGCTTCCGAATTGTTCGGGTGGAATATGATGGTGTAGATGTTGGCGCTCCAGGTGGAATACAATGTGACTTTTACTCCGTCCGTGGAGGTGAGGTTGACCACGGAGTCGCCGGGCTTGTATGCGGTTATGTTGTCACTGGGACTGAGGGACCACCCGGTCATCAGATATCCGGTGCGGCTCATCTTCGTTTCAGGCAGTTTGACCGGAACATCATAGGTCATGACGATCTCATCTATGCTTCCCTTGCCCCCGTTGGGGTCGAAGACAACTGTATATGTGATGGGGATCCAGATCGCATAGAGGGTCACCGAGGCCGTGGCGGTGTACGGATCGGCGACTGGTTCGGTGGAACCACTGCTGCTGCCCCATCCCGCGAATTTGTATCCGGTGAGAATGAAACTGTTCTCCCTGAGTTTCTTCGCTTCGGTGCCGAAAGGCTGTTTGAGCATCTCTCCGGTGGCCTTGTCGTTGTTCTTGTCGAAGGTCACCTGGTACGGCTGTTCGGTCCAGATGGCATACAGGGTGATGTCGCAGAGGGTGCTGAAATGAGTGTGGTCGTCATAGGTGTTGCCGGTACCGTCGGCCTTATCGGACCAGCATTTGAAGACACCGGACTCGCTGTCGAAGCCCAGTTCCGAGAATTCTCTGAGAAGGGCGGAATCACCGGAGTTGACGATCTGGGTCTTTGAATCACCTATGCCTTCGTTGGGGTCGAAGGTGACCGTATTGGCCCTGGCGTCCCACACTGCGCTGATCGTGAGGTCCTTTGCCGGCATGAGGTCGGGAAGGGTCTCGCTCCAGTTTCTGAAGGTGTATCCTTCACGTTCCGGAATATAATCCTTGGCGGGCGTTCCGTCGATGGTGATCGAAGTCCCAGCACACCCTTTGAAGGTCTTCGTCAGATCCCCATAAAGGTTCAGGGTCAAAGTGAACACGGTCTCCCCGTTGAAAGCAAATGTCGTATACTCATTCGTACCCTTTCCGGAATAGGTGGCAGGGTAGGCCGCACAGTTGACCTTGCAGATCACGGGTTTGTCCACAGTTCCAAGGGCGAACGAATTGTCACTTACATTGCTGTCTGAAAAAACAGGGTTGAGGATGTCGATACGTACAAGAGAGGTGCAGCCGCTGAACGCATCCGCAGATACGGAGGAGATTTTCTCTCCGAGCACAAATGACGCGAGGGAGGTACAGCCGCTGAAACACTGGTAACTGATCGAGGTGATCCCCGAACCGAGTTCGACGGACCCGAGGGAGGTACAGCCCTTGAAGGCATAATTTCCTGCAGAGATGACGGTATCCGGGAATGAAATGCCTGTCAAAGAGGTGCAGTTCATGAACGCACCTGCACCGATGACCTTGGTGCCGACGGCGAACTTCACTGAACTGAGTGAGGAACATCCGCTGAACGCATAATCGCCTACGGTCCCGACCGTACTGCTGACGGTCACCGAGGTCAGAGAGGTACGGTTTTCAAAGGCCCTTTCCTTTATTCCGACCACATTATAACTTGTTCCGTTGTATGTCACGGATGGAGGGATCGTTATCTCTGTTACCGAATCTGATTCCGGCCCGATGACATTTACGGAATTGACAGCGACCACAGCGTAATTCAGACCATCCACGGAGAAATCATCTGATACTGCATCGGACTGGTCCGAACAGACGACTGCCATCGATACGAATACCAGGGCAAGCAGGAGCACTGCTCCTGCCGCCCGGTTTAGGGTTTGAGCTGTTACAACACGCATTGTATTCCGACCGATCAGGCGATTATCGAGGAATAACCGGTCTTGTTGACCGTGATGAATCCATTGATAACCTTCACTGTGATTGCCGGGTTATCGGTTTCATTTGTGATAACGATTGTCTTGGAGCCGACAGTGTAGGTGAGCTTGTATGTCGGGATCAGATCGTACACACCGTAATCGCTTATCTTCTCCGATATGGCGGATCCCTTCTGTTCTACCGACCAGCCGGTGACCTCGAGGGTCTCGCCTTCGACCAGTCCGATGGTGGTGTATGTCTCCTTTCCTTTCAGCCACTTCTGGTACTCCGTATCCGTGGTGGGGATGGTGCTCTTTGCCGCAAGACTGTTGTCGACGACAAGATAGACCACATTGGGCTTCAGATACACACCGACAGTTCCGGTCAGGACCTGCTCGAACGTGTATGATCCGGTGCCGTCCAATTTGGTATGGGCCTTGGTGATCGTTACCGTGTAGTTGTAGGTCTTGTTGTTCAGTTCATCGGTCACATTGGTGACAGTGATATCGTCGTAATCGGTACTCTCATAGGTATACGTCACCTTCCATGTGACAGTATCTCCGGCAAGATCGCTCTTGGGAACATCCACCGTGACACTGTGGGCATTTCCGTCATAGACCGTATCGATACCGTTGACCTTCACCTTGTACGCATATGCGTAGAGGTAGATGTTGGCGTTGGGTACGCTGCTGACATTGTATCCCCAGCTTCCAGATTCCTGCTTGACAGTGAGTCCCTGTCCGTTGTAATACCAGCCGTCGTAGTAGTATCCCTTTGCAAGCAGATCCTTGATCTCCTGGACATCGCTCTCGAAGAACTTCTGGAAATACGCCTCGCCGATCTGCGCATCAGTGTTCTGTAGAACGTTCATTTCCTTCTTCTGGCCGTCTTCATCGGTATAGGAAAGGTTCCAGAAGATGGTGGCTCCGCTGTACATCGAAGTGAGGTAGATCTCGATGGTATCACCGTCTCCGTTCGCGAACATGCTCACGGTGTAGTGCTGAAGGTCGGACCCCTTGGCATAGGTCATGCCGGAGTTGGTCACCTTGAGTTTGTCCGTATCGAGAGACCACTTGCTTTCGAATTCGACGGCGATGGTCACCCAGGAACCGTATTCGACCTGAGTGGAGAATTGTTTGCCCAGCTTGTAGGTGTACTCCACTTCAGTTTGGGTCCCTTTATTGAAGGTCCAGGTCTTCGAAACCTCAGACATATCCGTAAGCGTGACCGCTCCGGAACCGACGGTGGCGGTGATGTCCTTGACAGTGTTGCTTCCTGTATATTTGGTCTCATATCCGTCGTAGTAGATCTTCACGTCGTACTTCTTCGGATCCCACTTTGCGGTTATGATGACGTCCGAATTCACAGTGTATGTACTTCCAGAAGTGACAGTGTCCCAGCCCTTGAAAGTGTATCCGGTGACAGTTGAAACAGAGTACGAGTAGGTCACTCCGTTGACAGCGTATATCAGCACATTGCTGTCATTGGTGATGGTGGTGCCCTTGACCAGTTCGACGTCGAACATAGTGCTCTCCTGTGTGGCGGTTCCGTTGCTCTGTGTGATCTTTCCGTAGGGTGTGATGAAGGTCACGCTGAACGTCGGAGTGGAATAGCTGATGGACAGGTAGAAGTCGTTCGCCTTGGAGTCGGCATCGGCTCCGAGGTATGCGAGCACATCGTCAAGGGTTGCAGAGTATGCTCCGTCCCTGACGGTTCCACTCAATTTTCCTCCGACGGCCCAGGATCCGTATGCCTTCTCATCAGTATCGGACTTGACAGGCAGTTCCAGATATCCTCCGTAGCGGATCGTGTATTCACCGAGGAGGTCGGTCTTGACCTCCTGACCCTCCTTGTGCTCCCAGAGTTTCACCGTTACAGTGTACCTGTCAAGATAGACGTAGACATCCTTGTTCTCGGTCCAGGTGAGTTTGACCAGTCCCTTGGAACCAAGTGTTGCGGAACCGGGTGTTTCTGCTTTATCGCCGATCTTTACATTGATGCAATCGAAACCGTCGTAGACGAGCATCTGGTACTCGAGGTTGTTCGAGGAATCGGCGTATACTGTTGCTGTCGCTTTCTCGGTGTAGGTGTCGCCGCTGATATCCTGCTGCATCACGTGAAGCGTGATGTAATTGTTTCCCTGCTTCTCCAGATTGGCAGTGATCGTGATTCCGGCTCCGAACGTCGTCTTGTCGCACACGGTCGAACTGTTGATGTAATCGGTACTGGTACTGTCGCCGATGACCCAGGAGGTCACAGAGTATGTGACCTCGACACCGGATTCGGTGCGGGTGATCTCGGTCGGAAGTTTTCCAAGAACGTCCCAGTACAGCTCACCGTATCCGACGGATCCGGTTTTGCTATCGAGGGTCTCGGAACCGTACACGTAGTTGACGGTCAGGTTGTGTACTGTGTGACCGATGATTCCTTCGAGTTTCACTGCAGAGGAGACATCCTTTTTCAGTTCGAAGGTCGCTTCGTTTTCTGCACTGCGCACCTCATTTCCGGAAGTGTCCGTCTGCACAGTTTTGCCGTCGGTACCATAATACACATAGTATCCGGAGTTCAGGGCCATCTTGATCGAAGTGTCGTTCTTGAGGGCCTTGCCGTCCGAGTAGGTGTATTGAAGGAGGAACTCGGTATAAGACTTGAGTCCTTTCTCATCACCCGTGATCGCATTTTCGACGTAGATGACCTTTCCGAGGTACACATGGTCCGCCGCAACGCCTGTCGGAGCGGTGGCGGTGATGTAATACACGTTGGTCGTGGTGGTCGATTCCACCTGGAATCCCAGATCGTAGATGGTTCCGTCAGTGCCGCAGAGTGCGACCTTGTGGAGTCCGAGGTTAGCGGTTCCGGAGAATGTCACAAGGTACGTGGTCGAACCGGAGGTGTGTTCCGCGGCCTGTGCGGTCACATAGGAATCTATCGTGGAACCGTCCTTGCTGAGTGCCAGCTTGGGGATCTTGGTCCTGTCGATCTTACCGTCCTCTCCGATCCAATCGGTGGCGGTCGATTCGATCTGTATCTGCAGAGTGACGATCTGCGGACCTACGGCGTATGCGGAAATCACACCGTCGCTCTGAACAACGTACGTTGTCTGGGCCGAGGCGGTGTCCTCGAACACACCCTCTCCGGTGGATTTCCACTTGCTGAACTGGTATCCCTCGTTCGCGGAGTAGATCAGATTGAACTTCTCTCCGTAGTAGAAGGTTCCGGTGGTGAAGTACACATAGTTTCCTGAAGCGTCCTCATAGAACGCCTTGATCGTACCGTTCTCCATATCGGCTATAGTGACAGTGTACGGGATGTGCTCCCAATGGGACTTGAAGCTGAAGGTGAACGGATCGGTCGTACTGGCGGTACTGCCGGTAGGCCGTGCGCTCGGATTGATCAGGTAGTACTCCTCCTGAGTGAGCTTGACCTGCACCACATCCTGTTGTGATCCGTTCGAGGAGATGGTGAACGTCGCACTGTACGGGTAACCGTCGTATCCGCTAAGGGCGGCCAGAGTGATGGTTATGTCTCCTCCGGTGAGGAATTTGTAATCCTTCCCGGAAATGAACCTGCTTGAATCCATATCAAGACTCCATCCCTCGAGGTTGTAACCGGGACGGGTGGCACCGTTCAGCTGCACCTTCATCTTGAAGGTCTTGTAATCGGTCTCCGTACCTGTTTCGTACGGGAATGCCAGGAACTCGGACGGAGGATCGATGACCGCATTGAGGTCCATACTGGTACCGGTGCTCTCATCGTAGATCTTCGGGTCCATCACGATCTTTACCGCGACATCAGAAGTGTACGCACACAGCGCGACAGAGTAGGTGACATTGCCTGAGGCGTCCGTGGTCTTCTCGACCATCTTCCAGTCATTGAGGTAACTGGTGGTGTACACGGCATAGCTCTTGTCGTCCTTGCTGTCATACTGCAGCTTATAGACCCAGTAGATGAATTTCACATTCGGCAGTTTCTTCTCGAGTTCGGACTGTGCGACTGTGAGGAGATATTCCTTTGTGGTTCCGCTGGTAATCTTGACGTCGAACTTATCTCCGAAGGTCATGGTTCCGGTCGTGTCAAGCTGCTTTGTACCGTCGCTGGATGTGGTGTCGGGATACCAGAAGGTCACACTCACGGACTTACCGACCCAATATGCATACAGGGTCATATCTGAAGTGACCTTCTGTGTGGCAAGGTCCCATTTGGTGGCGAAGGAGGTGGAGGTGAACCATCCGATGAAATCATATCCTTCACGGACAGGATTCTCCACGGATCCGATGAGTCCGACGCTCATCGACACATACAGAACAGATGTGGTTCCGTCCATGTGGTCGAAGGTGACGGTGTACATGTACAGCGCATAGAGTTCCAGGCCCTGGGTCAGAGGCGTGCTGTAGCTGAACGGATTGTTGAAGTCCTTATCGGTGTACCATCCGACGAAGTTGTCTCCTCCCGGAGGACAGTCCTCTTCGGAGATGGTGATTCCATAGTGGAAAGAGTAGGTGAGTGACAGGGTGCTGTCACCCTGCTTGATGCCGTTGAAGGTGATCTCCACGTCCGGCACAGATTCGATGTGCACGACAACCTCACGTTCGAAGGTTCCGGTGGTGGTCCCGTCCGAGATCCTCAGCACGACCCTGTATATCTCCTCGGTGGTGCCTCCGAAATCCCTCACGCTGAACAGCAAGGTGGACTGATATCCTCCCTGAAGGGTACCGACGGCACCGGTTGTGACGGTACCGTTGATGTAGTATGGGATCTCTCCCTTGCTGTCGGTCCATCCGAGGGTGTTGTCGGCGTTCTTTGAACTCTCCAGATACAGTTTGGTGACATTTCCGGAGACGTTTCCGGAATCGGGGGTGACACTGATGACAGAGACCTCGCGTCCGGGGTATCCGGATTCGATCAGGAGCTGCCCGGTTCCGTTTCCGTCGACGGTACCGATGGAGAGATCGACCGATGTCGCAGTGGATCCGATGCTGGAATAGATGTTGATCTTGGTCTGCACAGTGTTGACGACAACATACATCGTCTTCTCCTCACCACCTTCGGAATAGGTGACCGCCCTGCACTCGTTGATGTACACGAGCACATATCCGACGTATTCCGCACCGGTGAAGTTACCGGCGACCTTTACATACATGATGGAGTTCCTGGATTCTCCGTCTCCGAGGACGGGGGTCACGCCCTTGGTGTAGTCGGCCAGGTAGGTTCCGGCACATACGCCGCTGTCAATGTCTCCGAACAGCACGATGTCCTGAACGGACTTGTTTCCGTATCCGAACAGGACACTGAACTGGTTACCCTTCTCGTAGGTTCCCTTGGAGATCATCTCGTATCCCTTCAGAGGAGCCCCGGTGATGTATGTACCTCCGGTATACCTGTATTGGGTTCCGGTCTGCAGCCTCGGAAGACTGACGATGGCCTCGGCACCGTCGGTGCCGCTGACGGTGACCGTCACTTCCTGGGTGATTGTTCCGGCAAGGTACCAGCACCTGGTCTTGTCGGAATCGTAATAGTTGGCGGCCTTGAACGAACCTTCATGGTAGACCATGAATCCTCCGGTGGAGTCGGTGCTACCGAGGATGTAGCCTCCGAAGTCGGTACCGTCCTCGCCGTTGACGGTGACAATGGTGTATCCGGTGACTTTCGAGTAGGTTATCGTGTCGACGCCCCCGGCGGTCGTGATCTGCCTGAACGCAAGGACATTTCCTCCGCCGATGACAATCTTGTTGAGAGGAGTGTATTTCTGTGTCGCATCGCCGTTGGCGTTGAGACTGCTGTAGGCCCCGACATTCTCCATCGAAGCGTTGAGGGTAATCGTACTTCCGTCCTTGAGGACCAGGTTACCGATCTTGTACAGGGAGTACATCGAGTCCATGATGTGCTTCGAACTGTTCTCATCGACGGTCGCACGTCCGCTCATCGAGAAGATGGAATCCTCGATGGTGAGGTCGGTCACACGGTGGACGGATTCAATACCACTCGCCGGCTTGAATCCGAGGATGTGGATGTTTGTCTTTCCGTCGGTGTTACAGGAGTTACCCGAACCCATGAGACTTCCGCTGATGGAGAGGGTCACGGTCTCCCCTTCTTCGGTCGCGGTCCCGTTGATGCTCATCTGACAGGGGCGGTCGGTTGCGTTGTACACCATGGTCGTGGTGTATGCGATCTTTCCGGTCTCGACGACACCCACATCTCCTCCGAGATAGACAGATTCGCCGATGGTGATCTCAGTGTTTCCGTTTGCGACAGGAGCGAAATTGGACAGTGCCTTGGGCAGACTGGAGGCCTGGGCGTACTTTCCGATCGAGATATACGTGGAACCGTAGGTGAGTCCCTGGAAACCTCCTCCGAAGACGGATCCCTTGACGTATCCCGATTCGATGTAAACATAGGCATCCGAATCCTTGGCATCCTTGTTATCCTTGTTAGCGTCCGTACCGAGAGCGGAACCTCCGTACAGCGAACCGTTGATCTTGGTGCCGCAGAGGTGGATCTTCCTGCTTCCGTTCACAGAAACATAACCGGTGGTACCTTTTCCTCCGGCGTAGACGGTGTTTTCGATGGTTCCTCCGGAAAGGATGACGCTTATGGATCCCTGGACCTGACCGTACGCGGCACCTCCGTAGAGGAGACCCTCGACGGTTCCTCCGGACATGGTGACGGCGACATCACCGGTCACAGACACCTGGATTTTTTCACCATACACAGCACCGAGTCCGGCACCGTACACGTCTCCCTTGACGGTTCCGGAAGTGAGAGTGACCTGGGATGAGGTCACAAATCCGTTCTCGGCCGCACCGTAAACGGATCCGCCGATCTCGGTGGTGTCCCCTTTGACCTCGACAGAGGTCTTTCCGTAGACGGATACGACACCGAGCTTTCCGACTCCGCCGCCGAACACGTTCTTACCGACCGTGGTGGAATCCAAGGTGACAGAGGAGGTCTGATCGACGGTGGCACCCTCCGTGCCTACGATACCGTTCTCAGCAGCCCCGTAAACGGATCCGCTGATATTGGATGAAGTGGCGGTGACAGAAGATGTTCCGGTGACAGAGGTTACGCCGACAGATCCGAGACCTCCGCCGTAAACGGTCCCGCCGACGGTAGCAGAGGTTATAGTGACAGAGGTGTTTCCTTCGGACTTACCGTTGCGTGCACCGCCGTAGACATTGACTCCGACCTTTCCGCCGGTTATGGTCACGGTGGCACCCTGGTTGGATTTCTCGCCTGAGAATCCGAATCCTCCTCCATAGACGGTTCCGTCCACGGTTCCGGTCACGGATACGGAAGTTGCTCCGTTCACGACACCGTATCCTCCTCCTCCGTAGACGTTTCCTTTCACGGTTCCGGCAATGGTGACCTCGGTGGATCCGGCGACGTATCCGTCATTCACGTTGTACTGCGTGCTGTCTCCGTATCCTCCTCCGAACACATTCTTGTATACCGTGGCACCAGACTCGATGATCACGGGGATCTTTGCACCAGAAGTAACGTTTCCGTGCGCACCTCCGCCGTAGACGCTGTTGTAGATTGTTGCACCTGATTTGATGCTCACTTCGGTGACGGTGGCAACCTGTCCGATCCTGCTGTCGGAACCGGAGGCGACTCCCTGTCCACCGCCGTAGACGTTTCCGTCGGCCTCGGAACCGGCGGTTCCCACAGTTCCGGAGACGATCACATCGGCGGATCCAGCGACGACTCCGAATGCACCTCCGCCGTAGACGTTTCCTTTCACGGTTCCGGCAATGGTGACTTTGGCGGAACCGGCAACATATCCGTCACCTTCAGTGTAGGTTTCGCTTCCGAATCCTCCGCCGTAGACGTTCTTGTATACCGTGGCATCAGATTCTACGGTCACGGGGATCTCCGAAGCGGAGGTCACACGCCCGTGCGCACCTCCTCCGTAGACGCTGTTGTACACCTTTGCACCAGACTTGATGGTGACTCCGGTGACGGTGGCAACCTCTCCGATAGTGAAATCGGAACTGGAAGCTACCCCCTGACCTGCTCCGTAGACGTTTCCGTAATTGCTGCCCTCGGTTCCAACTTTTCCGGTTCCGGAGACGGTCACTGTGGTGGAACCTGTGACGATACCGTATGCTCCTCCGCCGTAGACGTTACCCAAAGCCAATCCGGAAATAGACACAGTGGCATCTCCGCCCACCTTTCCGAGGGTATTGGAGGTGGCAAGACCCTGTCCTCCGCCGTAGACGTTTCCGTCGGTCTCGGAACCGGAGGTTCCCACGGTTCCAGAGACAGTTACAGTGGTTGATCCGCCGATGGCACCGAAGGCACCTCCTCCATAGACATTCTTATCGACATTTCCGTCGATGGTCACAGTTGCGGAACCTGGAACGTATCCGTAGCTTCCTCCAGAAGAGGAAGATGCAATTGCTTTTGAAATCTCATCCAATGTACCGGAAGTTGATCCAGATGCAGGATAAGGGCTTTTATTGAAATTAGATGCAACAGTGTTTGCATCCGTGTTTTGTATTGCAGTATCAAGAGCTTTAACCAATTTTGCAATTGCATCAGTTGCGCCAGAGACATAATAATCGGAAGTAGCACACGTGATGATCGTGTCGTAATATGTCGACCGTTTACCACTGACCTCCGTTGAATAATGCATCGCAAACCTAACAAGACTTCCGTCATCCGTATTCTGATATAATGTGGCTTCAACATCGTCGTCACTCAGTATATCGCTTAAGTCCACCTTGTTGTATCCAGTAAGTGTCCCAAGGTTACGAACTGCAGTGGTATAGTCAGAATAACTGTGCTGCGATTTACTACTATTTGCTGTAACGGTAATCGTTGCTTTTCCACTAGCGGATGTCGAATCGTATGTCTGGGTGACCGTGGCCCCATTGCGAGCATAACTGACAGTTTCCCCACCGGTCTTTATTCCCTCGGACAGTTTATGAAGGACCTTGTTGTATGCAGCGGAATCCGAATACTCGACAGAGCTACCCTCGATATACGCCCCGTTGTAAACCATAACGAAACTGTACTGCTTTCCTTCGGTATCGAGCTGTTTATAGTAGACGGTCACGCCGTTGACGGTTGTAGAACTATATCCGCTGTGGGAGGGTTCGCTGTCCTTCGTCACGTAGTATGTGTTCGTAACAGTCTTCCCTGCAGAATCAGTATAGGTCTGGGTTATGACCTTCTTGGAATCAGTGGATGAGGGATCGATAGCCCAGGTCTCTCCGCCGGAGGCACCCTGTCCTCCGCCGTAAACACTTCCCTTCACAGTGGCATTGCTGTTCACGGTGACCGTTGTGTCTCCCTTGGAAATGTTTCCGTAAGCTCCGCCTCCGTAGACGTTCCCGTACACGAGCCCGCTTCCATCGATGAGGACCTTCACCACGGATCCGACCTGACCGACAGCATCACTCACTCCCGCAGTACTTCCCTGTCCCGCACCAAACACGTTTCCGTAGGAACCGCCGTCAATTCCAACAGTTCCGGTCACGGTCACTTCGGTGGATCCGGTCACCTGACCATATGCTCCGCCTCCGTAAACGTTCCCTTTGGCGGTTCCGGACATTTCGACAACGGCATTTCCGCCGACCTTTCCTAAGGTCAGGGATGAATCAAGACCCTGTCCGCCTCCGTAGACGTTTCCGTTCGATTCCGAACCGTTTATTCCGACAGTCCCGGCGACAGATACACTGGTGTAGCCGGTCAGCTGACCGTATGCACCTCCGCCGTAGACATTGCCGCTCACGATTCCATTCACAGTGACCTTTGTATGTCCGTTGACCTGTCCGAGGGAATCGGAGGTCGAAGTTCCTTTTCCGGCACCGTAGACACTGCCGGCCACAGAACTGTATTTCTGAATATTGACAGTGAGCAAATAGTCGTTTCCGGAAGCTCCGACGAGTCCGATCGCACCTCCACCGTAGACGTTCTCCCCCACAGCGGTTGTCTTTTCCTCGGTACCGCTGACATTCACGGTGATGTCACCGTAAACAAGAGCATAGGTAGCATAAACCGACTTTGCAGTGTCGGACCTCAAGGTATAATCATCCTTCGAGTACGTGGCCTGAGAGAGCCAATTTACTTCGGCGTAATCACCCGTGCTCTTGAGTGCGATGATTTTCGGAACATATTTCACGGAGGTATCATCCGCATCGATTCCTTTTCCGCCCCCGTAAACACTTTTGGCCACAGATCCGCCGCTGACATTGACAGAAACGGTTTCTGCGTGTACCGAAGCCACATTGTAACGTGAGGTCACGTCATTTCCAGTAACGTAACCATCAAGCCACGGAACGGATTCGCCGCCGCCGTAGATGCTTCCATCGACGGTTCCTCCGGTCATATTGATGGTAATTGTATCTGCATAAACTTCGGATTTACCTGTGAAATCCTGATATGCATCACTCCAGCTGATATCTCCCGCGGTCGTATGACAGACCTTATCGACACCACCACGTCCGCCACCGAAGACATCGTACAGGATATTTCCGCCGGAGATATTGATCGTAATCGAGCCGATAGGATCTGCAGATCCTGTGGTATCGGAGGTATACTTGTAACCGATAGTACCCCTGTAACCTCCACCGTAGACATATCCGACGGTTCCTCCGGAGATATCTATCTGAATTGAAGAATCGCTGCCGTACATGGAGGAATAGGTCGCATAGTAGGACGTATCATATCCTGCACCGAACACACTGGCGACCTTTGCATCTCCCCGGATGTGCAGTTTGACTGCTTTCACAGATTGCGAGTTTCCGGAAGATCCATTGTAACCATCGGCACCATCAGTGATGGACCCACAAAGCGCATGTCTGACCTGTGCTTTTCCAGAGACATCAACCTCCGCAGTTTCGGATACGGTCGAAGTACCACGTCTTCCACCCGCCTGAAGATCCCAGACTGAGGATTTTCCCGAAAGGTAGACGTGAGTATCCGTAACAGATCCGTTATTGGATCCTCCGGTGAATACACTGGATTCGTAGGGTTTCAGATAATATCCATCAGAGCTCACAATGCCTTTAAAATTCCTGTCCAGGGCGTTTTCGGTATAATAATCCCCGTACATCTTAAGGCCGGTAGCAAAGACCCATGCATCACCGCCGACATAATTATAGGAATGACCGGCTCCGAGAAGCGTATCCGTGACCGTGGCCTCGTGAATGACGATGTATGTGTCACCACTGACATACTTGCCACCACCTACAATGTCGGAATAAATTCCGCTGTGGAAGATAAGTTTCGTGGATGCCACATTTGAACTTTGCGACCCCCCGTATACGGCACCAACCTGGTAGCTGTAATTCCCTTCCAAAGAGGAATTGAAATTACATTTGACCCCATCACCGAAAATCAAGGTCTTTCCATTCGCCCAGATTCCTTGACCGTAATCTCCGTGCCAATTGGTGATTGCATATCTGATGTAGATGCTAGTACTGTCGATCGCAACATCATAAAAGTTCGCAGTGGGCATCGTTATGGTGATGTTGTACATACTGCCTGTCGAGGAATCACTGATTCCAGGACGAACGGTACAGTTGCTCGCTCCTGAAAAACTTCTCACATCCGAAGTAGGAAGGTAGAAATTAGTATATTTACTACCAGATCCGGAAAAATCAGTGGTACTGTTGCTGAAAGCATTGACAGTACCCCATGCAGCTTTTACATGAATTTTTCCATCGGTGAGGTACAACGGAGTTTTGGATGTTGCAGTATAGTCTGCATACCAGGTGCCGTCTTTGTAAACAAGCACATCTCCGGGATCATAAGTGGCAGTGGTCCAAGTCTTCGCCCCCTCGGAATCCACGGTCTGGTACTGCCATCCGATGAAAACGACTGTATTGTTCTGAGAGTAGGATTTGATCTTGTACCAATATGATCCGCCGGTCTCCGATCCGTAATCCCAGACCTGAGGGTTGTACTCGGTGGAGATCACATTGCCCGAATAGGTTACCTCCCTGTTGTCCGGCGTGGTTGTGTCGTTATATGTACTGCTGAGAGTAATGGACGAGGACAGAGTTCCGGGCTCGTAAACGACCGTGGTCTGGTATGCGGTATCCTCGGTATTCTGGACCGTTGCCGAACCATCCTCCGCCGAACCGACAATGCATACGGCCGACGAAAACACCATCAGCAGCACCGCTACCACGGCGATCAATTTGACACGGGTGCGGGTCGTTTTCCAGCCCCCGATGCTTCTCATAGACGAAGATGACATATGTACACACTCTCCGGGCACCGTAATTTCGTACGAAACCCTGATAACTACCTTACAATTCGTTCACAGAATATATAAGAAGTACCTCGACAAAATATGGACATAGCCCTTAATCGGCGAAATCATAACAAAGTGGACTTATTTGCACCGATTATCCGTTACAAAGCGGTTTTGAGAAGAATGAAGGGCCTGACATCGTATTGCCGTCAGACCCGGTTTAAACTTACTGGCACATCAGCGCAGGCACAGGGACCTCCACGCATCCTCCGACCTGCTGAGGATGTCCTCGCAGTCGAGAGTTTGAACGACCCGGTTGTCCACAACAATATCTCCCTGGCACATCACAGTCTTCACGTTCGCGTTACACATGGAATAGGCAAGGTTGGCGACCATGTTCTCGGGAAGGAGCGGACGCAGGTTGGGTGCCTTTCCGTCAATGACCACGAGATCGGCATACTTCCCGACCTCGACAGAACCCAGTGAATTCTCCATACCGATGGCCTTGGCACCGTTTATTGTGATGATGTCCAAAAGTTCCTGCGCAGGGGTCACGGTAGGGTCCCAGCGGCTCGACTTCTGAAGAAGACCCAGAGTCCTCATCTCCGCGATCATGTCGAGGGTGTTGTTGGTGGTGCTTCCGTCGGTTCCGAGGGACACGTTCACTCCGTACTTGTTGAACTCGGGCACAGGCGCCACCCCTCCGGTCGCAAGCTTCATGTTCGACACGGGGCAGGAGGACACGGACATTCCAGACTCCGCCATCAGCCTGATCTCCCTCATGGTGAGCCATGCGGAATGGGCCGCGATCATCCTGGGTCCGAGGACACCGATGTCGCTGAGCCACTCGGCAGGCCTCTTGCCGTATTCCCTCTTGTGGGCGTTGACCTCTCCGCGTGTCTCGGACAGATGGATCGTAATAGGGCATCCGACCTCGTCCGAGAACGCCTTCGCCTCCACGCAGGTGTCCTCGTTGCAGCAGTAGACCCCCTGCAGCGACGCTCCGGGAATGATCTTCCTCTCGTTCTTGAACTTCTGATAGAAGTTCCTGCAGTTGTCGATGGGCTTTCCCTTCTGAGTGGTCTTATCCTCATCGAGACAGCACCAGCAGCACACTCCTCTGAGCCCCGCCTCCTGCGTGGCCTTCGCGATGACATCCTCCGAATAATAGAAGTCGACGAAAGTGGTGGTTCCGGAGAGCATCATCTCCATGCATCCGATCTTGGTACCGAGTGCCAGATCGTCATCCGTACGGTCCGCGTCGATCTTGAACGTCTTGTAGAGGAAGTCCGGGAACAGGAGGTCGTCGACGACACCTTTCATCACGGTCATGGCGATATGGGTGTGGGTGTTGATGAAACCGGGAAGGATCACATCCCCGGAGCAATCGAACTCCCTGTCTCCGGTCCCGTTGTAGACGGGACCGACGGAGACTATCTTCTCTCCGTCGACGACCACGTCGCCTCTGATTATCTCTCTCTTGGCATTCTGCGTGACTATCCAAGCGTCTCTGAAGACCGTTATCATGACCGGGAAATCCACCAAGGGGATTATTATACTACCCATCTGCGGGACCTGGGTCCTTTGAAGCATATATGGAACGTCATATCGATATACTCCGAATCTATTGCTCGGTGCGATAATATGGTCGAACGCATCACATTTCTCGGTACCGGCGGAGGGAGACACACCACGATGTATCAGACGCGCTGCACCGGCGGGATGCTGTTCGAACATGGGGATCCGACCCATTATCTCCACATCGATCCGGGGCCGGGCGCACTGACCCAGATGAACAGGATCCATTACGATCTGGGACTTACCGAATCTCTCATCATTTCGCATGCCCACCCCGACCACTATTCCGATGCACCGTCCGTCATCGAAGGGATGACCCGCGGAGGATGGGAGAAAAAGGGCCATGTATACGGAAGTCCCACCGTCGTGGACGGTGTGGACGGACTCGGACCGTGTCTCTCAAAATACCATCTGAGTCTTCCGATAAATTCGTCTTCATTTGTACCGGGAGATGTCCTCGACATCGAGGGGATGAGGGTCGATATCTGCAAAGCGAAGCACAGCGACCCTTACAATGTAGGATTCAGGTTCCACACCCCGTTCGGCATGGTGTCATATCTCAGCGACACCGAATATACCCAGGAGATCGGAGAACAGTATCTCGGAAGCAGGGTACTCATACTGCCGGTCACCACCCCACATGGGAACAGGATCCACTACCATATGTGCACCGACGATGCCGTCGAGATCGCGGAACTGGTGAAACCGGAACTGTGCATCTTCATCCATGCCGGGATAGTGATGCTCAGACAGGATCCGGATAAACAGGCGAAGATGGTAGAGGACGCCACCGGCGTCCGCACCGTCTCCGCCAGGGACCTCGACGTCCTTGACATTGAAACCCTGGAGATCTCGAAGGCGAAGACATATGACGATGAGATGTGGTTCCCCGACTGGGCACCTGATATGCCGGAGGCGAAACATTGACCGTCGAAGAAGATGTTCTCAGAAAGATTGTTCCCACCGCTGAGGACAGGGAACGCATAAGGTCGGTCGCCGACCGCCTGGTCAAGATCATCAGGGAGTACATGGACGCCCACGGCATCGTAGCAGATCTGAAACTTGTGGGATCGTATTCCAAGGACACCTACCTTTCCAATCCCGATCTCGACCTGTTTATGATGTTCCCTCCCGGAACATCGAGAGAGACCCTCACCACAGTAGGGCTGAAGATCGGAGAGGATGTCCTGCACGGCGTCCGCATGTATGCGGAACATCCTTACACCTCTGCAGTCTTCGAAGGGGTGGATGTGGATCTGGTCCCCAATATACATGTGCCAGACACCAAACATCTCGCCACTGCTGTGGACCGCACCCCCTTCCATACCGAGTATGTGAGGAAGGCCATGAAGCCCGGTCAGAACGATCAGATCCGTCTGCTGAAGAAGTTCATGAAAGGCATCGGAACCTACGGTGCCGAACCCAACGCCCGCGGATTCTCCGGCTACCTCTGCGAACTCCTCGTCCTCAGATACGGTTCCTTCCGCGAGGTATTGACAGCTGCATCCAAGAATTGGGAAGAAAATACCCAGCTGTCCCTTTCCGACGACCACATCAAACTCGAGGGAGCGCTTGTCTTCTATGATCCTGTGGACGGAAGGAGGAATGTGGCCGCCGCCGTCCATGTGGACACACTCGGAAAATTCATCACCGCCGCCAAGGCATATCTTGCAAAACCCTCGGAGAAATTCTTCTTCCCTAGAACGCTGGAACATCTGAGCCGGGAACAGCTGACCTCCATCTGCAGCAGTATGAATTCCCGCATACTGTCCGTCAGGTTCGACAAGCCAGACACCGTCGATGACAACCTCTACGCCCAGCTGTGGAGGACCCGTTATGCCCTGGAAGCAAAACTCAACAGCAACGGGTTCAAGGTGATCAGAGCGGTACAGAAGGTCGACGCCAGCGGAATGGAGATAATGTTCCTCCTCGAACGCGACAGACTTCCCGATTCCGAACTCCGCATCGGACCCGCAGTGTGGGAACCCGGAGTGGAGAATTTCCTGAACAAATGGAAGGCTCAGGCCAAGATCGCACCCTTCCTTCAGGACGGGAAATGGTGCGCCCTGGTGCCCCGCAGATTCGTCTCCGCCAAAGACATGGTGCTCACAGAGATCCAGCGCGCAGGTGTCGGAAAGGAGATCGACATCTCCTCGATGAGCGTCTCCGAACACGACGAGACCCTCGAACTCGGAGGAAGAGGACTTCTCACCCACCTTCTGGATCCGAGACCTCCATGGGAATACTGAAAGACGGTCAGAGAACAGTTTTTTTAAGAAGTACTAGGGCCTTTTTTCCGTTGAATGCAATCCCGTAAAGATAGGTCGTTCCTTTCAGTTTCTTGAAGTAATCCTTGCGGTGGATCTGTTCCAATGCCTCATGTGCCAGACGTTCAGATTCTGCATCACTGTCTCTGGTTGTCTTCTTGACCTCGAGCACAATATTCGGATATTTGCTGTATCTGTGTTCCATGAGGATGTCATGCCTTCCGTTCCCGGATTCGCGTTCGACGGTCACCTTATACCGCCCTGTACGTCCGAGGACCATCATCGCGATTATCAATTGGTACTGCATCTCTCTGTCCAGCATCGGAAATGGGATCTCATCCGAAAGAAAACCATACAGTTTATCCTCGATTGTCTTTATATCGCAGTTTTCCAAAGCACTCAGAAATTCCGCATAGGTATCAACCCCGCTGCGGAAAACAAATTTACGGATATGCTCATAGAACACAGAATACATCTCGCGATTTGGAATTGACAGGAGATGTCCATCCCCGCAAGGGACTGCATTCAGGTACCCTGCAACGGCAAGAACAGAGAATATCGCATCGGATTCAGTTTCCAGATCGCTCATCGAGATTGACGGAACCAGATGTCTTGTGATCGTTTCACCGTTGCCGAGAAGGGTCAGATCTTTCAATACGGACTCGTCGGCATTTTT
>CAVGRR010000020.1:0-28487 GCA_963631655.1 Eggerthellaceae bacterium | reverse complement strand
GTACTGTTAATTTTTTTAAGTAACCTTAACATATGTAAAGTGAAAAGTAACTGAATTTTGTGAAATCTTGCCGAAACTGAAGAAATTCTAAAATTGTATTAAATACATAAAATGCATATACGAGCGGGGAAGACGGGATAACGTCTGGCAAAATTATCTCAACGGGCCCGTTTTCAGAGAGAAATCGTAATGTCAGCCGATCTGCCGAAAGGAAAAATCGCTGCGGTCATCGCAGTTCTGGTTATAGTGCTCTGCACTGCAGGGTATCTTGTCCATCTCAACGGCAATTCTTTTGATTTCTCAAACACCGAGACCAAACTGGTCACAACCGCGTCGATGGACGTCGCCCCCCCCCGCTGGGTATGAGATAAGCAATATCCCAGCAGGCAGCCTGGTTTTCATAGAGAAAGTACACGGGGACGACTTCTATTCTTCATTGAAAGTAGGGGATATTCTCACTTTTGACTATATCCATCCTGTTTCACGCAATGTGATCTCGGTCACCCACCGTATCATCGATATCAAGGAGACGTCGGGTGTTTACACGTACACAATGAAAGGGGATGCCGTTGACGGTTCCACCGGGGCCTCGGTGCAGATCGTCACCTCTGATTCCGGGGATATAGACGGAAAGGTCGTGGGTGTGTCCCACGGCCTGGGCGTGCTGGTATCGTTCTTCACCTCCTCTTCCGGAAAGATCGCGACCATCGCTGCGATCTGTGCGGCCGTTGTGGTCGCCTGTATCGCATCGGCACGTTTTGGAAACGGCTCAGACGAAGACCCAGGAAAGAAAAAAGATGTTTCTAAGGAGGGGAGATGAACGGATAATTCCACTCGTATGCTTACTGCTTTTGCAGGTATCATTCTCCTGCTGACCCTGCTTTCGGCAGGTGTCTGCGTCATGGCTCCGTCTCATACCATTGCAGTGGAGATCGAAGGCGAGGGTTCCGCCACGCCATCGGAGACCGTAGTCGGCCATGACCGTTCCACGGAGATCACTTTTACTCCCGCATCGGGGTGGGAACTTTCATCTGTAACTATTAACGGAACTCCTGCGACGGCCGACGGATGCGTTCTTCACCTCAAGCATGTGAAAGAGGACCTTCTCGTCAAGGTCGTCTTCGAGAAGATACCTGACACTGCCGTTCTGACCCCTGTCGCAGGGGAAGGCGGAAGCATCGACCTCTTCGGTCACGACACCTACATCAAGGGAACGACCGCATCCGCAGCCGTCCTGCCTGATGAGGGAAAGACCCTCTGTTCGCTGAAGATCGACGGGGTTCCGGTGAAACTTACCAATCTTCTGAAGATCGAGATGGACTCCGACCATACCGTTGAAGCAGAATTCAGGGACAGGACCGATTCCGATGTCCTCGTCTCCGTGTCTGTGACCATGGACGGAAAAAGCGATGTGCCAGGATGCTACAGCCGTATGATTCCGTCCGCTTCGTTCTATGCGGAATTCGGATCGGATGCGGTGTTCAGTATCGAACCTGCCGAGGGATATCTTCTGTCCGATATGGTCCTGAACGGGGCATCCGTAGGTGTGCAGAAGGAGTACACTGTTTCGGACCTCTCCGCACCTGTGAGTTTCGGATTCGTTCTGAACAAGAGCACTTACGCCGTCACCATCACTCATTCCGAGCACGGAAGACTGTCCCCGTCGGGGACAGTGACCGTCGCCCGCGGTTCTGAGTTCACCGTGACGATCCTTCCCGATGACGGATACAGATTATCCTCGTTGATCATCGACGGGGAGTCTGTAGGCACCGGATTTGAGAAGTACGCCTTCAAAGACATCGCTGCGGACCACACGGTCTATGCGGAATTCGAAGAGATCCCCGTGCCTCCGGGAGTACCGGATTTCACCGCCTGGGTCTGTAAGGTCACCGAGTCCGACGGAAGGTCCACCCGTGAACGTACCGTGAACGCTCCGCTCAGCGACGGGGACCCGTTCACTATGACCAACATCGCGGCCGGCGTCGTTCAGACAGCCGAGATCGAGCTCAGGAACACAGGTGACGTGGACCTCGACACCAGACTGTGTCTGAACTCGCTGATCTGCACCTCTGAGAACCTCATTCTCGCGGATTACATCGAGATTGTCTGCACTGTGGGAACCGAGGTTCACACCACAAAGCTGAGCGCATTGGCCGACGACAAGGATTGGTCGGCCGATCTGACATCTGTATCCGCAGGGGACACCGTGAAGATGACCCTGAGAGTCGCCTTGGCAGATGAGGCAGGGAACACGGTGCAGGGAAAGACCCTGAGCTTCACCCTGCAGATCAACGCTTACGCGGAGGCACAGTGATGTCTGCATCATATGTGCCAGCATCCTTCCTTCCGGGAAGGAATTCTTCTATCACACTCCAAAACGCCGGAAACATCATTATGATGTTCCAGGAGAGCGGGGACAGGACCTATTATCTGCATTATGCAAAGGTCCGGTCCTCCGCCCCGGCTTTTCACCCTATCCGCACACAGCGGAGAACACTGCTTCAGAAAATGAAGGAGGAATGAAATGAAATCGCAAACAAAGATCATAATTGCGGCACTGGTCGCCGCCGTGGTGGCTTTCTCCGCCGTCGGAGCGACCTATGCCTGGTTCTCGGACACCGAGAAAACGGACGTGAGCGTTTCTACAGGTACCGTGGATGTCTCCTATGAGGCATCCGACCTGAAGATGTACTCTTACGACAAGAACTCCACTGCCACTGACAAAATGAAAGAAGTCCTCGGTACTTTCGCCTGTGGCGGAACCGCGACACTCGGGATCTCCGACACAGCCGTCACCATCGATGTGAAGAACGCGGCCCCCGGAGATAGGATAACCTTCACCCTTACCGCATACAATGAGAGCTCTCTCAACATTATTTACAGGACCCTTATGAGGGTCGCCGGAGAGAGCGGAGATCTGAAGATCCAGACCAAAGCGGCCTCCGCTTCAGAATATGCCGATGCGACCTCTAAGGCTTCAAATTGGTCCGATGTGATTCCCGGAGTTAGTGAAAAGAAACAGCTCGGCGAGGCGATGGATGTTCTCATCGAGATCCCAATCGAATCTGTGAATGCCGTTAGCTGCGACATCGTGTTTACTCTTGAAGCAGTTCAGAGCAACGCGGACCCCTACATATACATCAGTTCTGTCGATCAGCTTTATGCATTCGCGAACGATGTGAACATTGCAGCCAACAATTACAAGGACAAAACCGTTCTCCTCTGTGCAGATCTTGATCTTGGCGGAGCTGAGTGGACCCCTTTGATAGGTGTTGCAGATTCAGAATATAAGTCCTGGGGCGGATATACATCATTCCGCGGAATTTTTGACGGACAGGGGCATACTATTTCCAATTTCACGATCACTGCAGATGAAAATGCAGGATTTTTCGGAATTCTGGGCGGTACAGTTCAGAATCTGAATCTTGACAATGAGACTATCGTCACCACTTACAATGCAGGATGTGTCGCAGCAAGTCTGTACTACGGTAAGATCACCAACTGTCAGGTGACCAACAGCTCTGTTACATCTACGCCCGCTCTGCAGGCTGACGGAACCTACGACAACGGAAACAACGTCGGAGGAGTTGTCGGACTCCTTAACTGCGGTACTGTGGACTCCTGTACTATATCTAAGACCACCGTCACCGCGTACCGTAGCTTCGGCGGTATCATAGGAACCGGTACCGGATCGGAAACCAGCAAATCGACCATCACCAACTGTACAGTTGCTGATGATGTCGTACTTCAACAGACTCTTAAACATGATTACAAGAACCTCGGAACCGCGATCACTGATGATCTGTGGGGCAGGATCGTTTCGGAGAGATCTTCTTACTACACCCAGTCTGGTAACACCCCCGATAACGCGGTCAAGACCACTAAACCTACTGTGATCGACACCGAACTCATCATCAGCACTGCTGACGAGCTTTATGCATTCGCTGCCGAGGTCAACTCTGGATGCACCTTTGTCGGAAAGACCGTTAAACTTGCAAACGACATTGATCTCAATGGTGCAGAGTGGACCCCGATCTCCGGAAAAGAGAACGGCAGTGTTTACGTCGGATTCCAGGGAACCTTTGATGGAAACAACAAGACCATCTCCAACTTCAAGGTCACTGTGGTCAACCATTGTGCCGGATTCTTCGGAGAGATTTACAATAAGAATGCCGTTGTTAAGGATCTGACGATCGACAAAGCCACCATTACCAGCAATCACTATTCTGGAGGAATTGTAGGTCACATGGGCAGCGGAACCATTTCCGGATGTAAGGTCACCAACTCCAACATCTCTGCTGCCATAGAGGAAGTGTCCGAGGGCAGTTGGGACAATGGAGACAAGGTCGGTGGAATCGCAGGGTTTGCACAGGGAACCATCGAGAATTGCGCTGTTTCCAGCACAAAGATAACCGCATATCGTGACATCGGTGGAATCGCAGGTGCTTCTGGTACTCCGAGCACCACAGTGGCTCTGCTCACCGTCAAGGACTGCACTGTTACTGACGTTACCATCTGTCAGAACCTTGCTCATGATGTAAAGAGCATTGATACCAATGGTGTGACCAATAACGGTAGCGGCTATTACACCTGGGACAGCGTTTGCAGTGCACGTAACATCTGGAACAACGGAACCGATACCACATATAAGCATTCTGATACGGGCGTAACCTTCAGTCAGTGCTGAGTCGAAAACGATCAGTTACGTTCGAAACCTTTTCCCTAAACAATTTAACAGGGTCCGCCCATGAAGGGTCTGACCCTGTTTTTCAATATCAGTTTGTTCAAAAAGAAGGGTCTTCACAGACTTGATCTGCAAAGACCCAGATAGTGTTTTTATGATCTCAGTACTGACATCTTCCCTTCACGATGGGGACGTTCGGGTCCGCCAGGATCATGGGGCAGATGTCCTCTTCGGGGTTGGTGTGGATGTCGACCAGACAGGTGGTGTCGGAATCCATCGCCTGTTTCAGGGCATCTCCGATCTCGCTTGACTTATCCACATGTATTCCCCAGGCACCGAACGATTCCGCCAATTTGACGAAGTCGGGGTCTGCTTTCAATAGGGTTCCGCTGTATCTCTTATCCCAGAACAGCTTCTGCCACTGCCTGACCATTCCGAGCCATCCGTTGTTCAGCAGGACGATGGTCACGGGGATGTTCTCCGCTACTGAGGTGGCGAGTTCCTGACAGACCATCTGCAGTCCGCCGTCTCCGACGATGGTGATGACCTTCGAATCAGGTTTGGCAACCTTTGCACCCAATGCGGAGGGGAGACCGAATCCCATGGTTCCGAACGAACCCGACGTTATGAACTGTCTGGGTCTTCTGACATCGAGGCAGTGCATGGACCACATCTGGTTCTGTCCGACATCGGTGGTGACTATAACATCGCCGTCGAGCAGCTTGTTGATCTCGCACATGACCTTCTGCGGTGCGATCGGGTCCGTATCGATATCGAAACTGCACTGGCACCTCTTCCTGAGCTTGGTGTACCTCTCGTCCCACTCGGAGTGGCAGTCCTTGTAGCCCCTCAGTGCATCGAGGAGCAGTTTGGTTCCCCTCTTCGCATCGCACAGGATGTCGACCGACGGCCTCCTGCTCTTTCCGAACTGGGTGGCGTCGACGTCGATCTGGATGACCCTGCAGTTCTCCGCGGGCATGGTGTGCGGGTTGTAGGTCCTGTCCGAGAACTTCGTTCCGATCGCAATTATAAGGTCGGACGACTGGAACAGGTCCAACGCACCCATCCTTCCGTGCATACCCAGAGGCCCCATGTTGAGGGGGTGTCCGGAGGGAACGATACCTAGACTCATAAGAGTGGTGACGACCGGGATGTTGGCGAACTCCGCGAGTTTGATGATCTCTTCAGAGGCGTTGATGGCACCTCCTCCGATCAGGAGGATGGGGCGTGCCGCGTTCTTGATCAGCATGGCGGCATCAGAAATACGAGAAACATCCGTGACGGGTTCTTTCACTCCCCACTCCTTGGTGAGCAGGTCCTCGTCGATATCCGAATTGATCTGATCGACAGGCATGTCGATGTGGACAGGTCCGGGCCTGCCCATCTGGCAGATCTTCCATCCCTCGTTGATGGCATGAGGGAGTCTCTCCGGGTCCAGGACCCTGAAGTTGTGCTTGGTGACAGGCATCATGAGACTGTACGAATCCACTTCCTGGAACGCCTCCGCTCCGAGGAAATTGGTCCCGACCTGTCCGGTGAGCGCTATCATGGGGACGGAGTCCGCATATGCGGTGGCGATACCGGTGACCAGGTTGGTGGTACCGGGTCCGCTGGTGGCGAGACACACACCGGGCCTTCCGGTGGCCCTGGCGAATCCGTCGGCCATGTGGGCCGCGCACTGTTCGTGCCTTACGAGGATGTGCCTGACGCCGGACTCGAGAAATTCATCGTAAATCGGAATGACGGTGGCACCGGGGTAACCGAAGACGTCGGTCACTCCCCTGTCCTCAAGCATTTGCAACAGTGCTTTGGATCCTTTCATACAATCACTTAATCAAGAATGGACAGCTATTAAATAAAGCATAGCGGAAGGTCCGGTGTATCCTGGCGTCTCAGATATCGATATCTGTCTTTTCGGGTCTGGCTATGCCCCTCGGATGAATCCATCGGGCAATCATTATTAATCGCAAGGGGATACGGAATCCCAGTGAAATTCTATGGTTAAAGTCAAGGTCGGAGTAAACGGATACGGTACGATTGGAAAAAGGGTCGCCACCGCGGTCGCTATGCAGGACGACATGGAACTGGTCGGAATAACGAAGACCCGTCCCACCTTCGAGGCGAAGACCGCGGCCGCTGCAGGCATCCCGATATATGTGCCAGCAGAGAGCATCGAGAAGTTCGACAAGGCCGGCATCAAGATCGGCGGGACCATCGACGACCTCATCGGAAAGGTCGACATCATGGTCGACTGTACCCCCGGAGATTTTGGTGAAGAATACAAGGCCAAATACCAGGCCGCAGGCATCAAAGGTATCTTCCAGGGCGGAGAGGAGCACGGTCTGACCGGAGTTTCTTTCAATTCTACCGCCAACTACAAGGAGTCCTGGGGCGTCCAGTTCTCCCGTGTCGTCTCCTGCAACACCACCGGTCTGCTCAGGACCCTGAGCCTCCTCGACCGCGAATACAAGATCCAGAACGCCTACGTCACCATCGTCAGGAGGGCCGCCGACCCCGGAGACAGCAAGACCGGGCCCGTCAACGCCCTCGAGCCTTCTGTTTCGTTACCTACTCACCATGGACTCGACGTCAAGAGCATCCTCCCCTGGCTGGACATCACTTCGATGGCCATCAAGTGCTCCACCACCCTCATGCACATCCAGGCCGTCGTCGTGAAACTCTCCAAGGAGGTCACGACCGAGGAGGTCCTCGATCTCTTCAAGAAGGCACCCCGTGTACGCCTCGTATCTTCCAAAGACGGCATCAAATCCACCGCCCAGGTCATGGAGCTCGCAAGGGAGCTCGGCAGGTCCAGGTCCGACATGTATGAAATATGCATCTGGTCCGACGGGGTCAAGGTCGTCGGAGACACCCTCTACTACTACCAGGCCGTCCACCAGGAGGCCGACGTCATTCCAGAGAACATCGACTGTATCAGGTCCATGTGCAAACTGATGGAACGTGAGGAGTCCGTCGCCAAGACGAACAAGGCACTGGGCATCGATCACTGAGGCGCAGACATGGGTTCATACAACACTCTCGGCGATTTCAACTACAAAGGAAAGAAGGTCCTCCTCAGGGTCGACATCAACTGTCCGATGGACAAGAAGACCCTGAAGATCATCAACGACTCGAGGATCCGCGCGGTCGTCCCCACCATCAGGGAACTCCTCGGAAAGAAAGCGAAACTGGTCATCCTGGCACATCAGAGCAGGAAAGGCAAATGGGACTTCACCGACCTTTCCCAGCACGCCGCCCTGCTCTCGAAGAACCTCAACACCCCCGTGAAGTACGTCGACGACGTCCTCGGGGATGATGCCAAGAAGGCCATAGATGAACTCGGAGAGGGAGAGATCCTGCTTCTGGGTAATGTGCGTCAGCTCGATTCCGAGAGCAAGAACCTTCCCATGGAAGAGCACGCCAAAGGCGAGCTCGTCACTGCCTTGGCACCTATGTTCGACCTCTATGTGTGCGATGCGTTCGGTGCGGCACACAGGTCCCAGTGCTCCCTTGTGGGATTCGAGGACGTCCTCCCTTCCGCATCCGGCCGCCTCATGGCCAAAGAGATGTACGCTCTCGAGACGATCTTCAACAACCCTCGCAGGCCCTCCGTCTTCATCCTCGGCGGTGCCAAGTTCGGGGATGTCCCCCTTATGATCGACCGTGTGCTCGGAAGCAACACCGCTGACACCGTCCTCGTCGTCGGACTCGCAGGAAACGCTTTCCTCATAGCGAGGGGCGTCGACATCGGTGAGGAGTCCAAGGTCCCCCTGCAGGAGGAACTCACCGAAGAGAACTTCAAGAAAGCTCAGGATGTCATGTCGAAATACGGCCAGAGGATCCTTCTGCCTTCCGATGTGGCTGTCGAGAAGGACGGAAAGAGGGTCAGCGTCAACATCGGTGACATGGCCAACGCCGGAGCTGCATTGGATATCGGAGACCAGTCCATCGAGAAGTTCAGAAAGGTTCTCGAGGTGTCCAAGACCTCGTTCATGTCCGGGCCCGCCGGAATGTTCGAGAAGGACGGATTCGAGAAAGGAACCAGAGCAATAATGTCCGCCATGGTCAGCAGCGGAGGACTTTCTGTTCTCGGAGGAGGTCACACTTCCGCCGCGGCAGAGAAGTTCGATCTCGCCGATTCCATGTCCTACGTGAGCACCGGAGGAGGAGCACTTGAGACCTTCCTGCTGAAGGACCCGCTCCCTGTAATTGTAGCTCTGGAACATTCAAGGTCCAAGTTCGGAAACGGACAGTGATCCCGGGGCAACACCCGGACCAAACCACTTATCAGCGGTCCTTGTCGAAGCTTCTCATGAAGCGCTGGACCGCTTCCAACTGTTTTTTCAGATCCTCTCTGTGGGTGATGTCCAGGGGATTGCATGCTTCCAGCTGGACGTTCAACTGTTCGGTCATTCTGATGGTGTAGTTGTAAAGGCGGATCTTGGACTGTTTGTAACGTTCGTTGCGGGCGGCCTGCAGATCGTCGAGTTTCTCGTCCTTGAGGATCTCTTCCACCAGGTCGGATATCTCATTCTTCAGAGAGTCGATCTCAGGACAGGAACGTTTGAAGGTCGCCATCTCGATGACGCTGTTCAGTCTGCTCCTCAGCCTGAAACACTTTCTCTTGAACGTCGCAGGCTTCATTACAGAGGACATATCGAGCATGTGCCAGCTCTGTGAAATGAGGTATCTGATCGAGGTGAGATACTTCACTGTCAGAGGCACGTTCTCGGGGTCGAGAACATAACCGTTCTTTTCCGCCAGGGTCTCGATCTTGATCAGTATCAGTTCGGCGAGGGTGACGTAGTCCCCCGCGACGGAGTTCAGTGTCGCATCGTATTTCGGTTCGTATCCGTCCTGCGGACTCTGACTCATGGAAATGAAATGTGCCAGCAGTGAATTTCTCACTATGGCCGAGGGGATGGAATCCACATAATTTCCATGGAAAAGGAGGTCGTCGTAGTCCAGTTCGAATTCGGACCTCAGCGCCTTGACCGCAAGGTCGAGGCAGGTGTTCGGATCCGCTCCTTGTGACAGAACGAAGTCATCCATCGATGCCAAAGAATCCTCTGAGATCAAAAGACCCAGATCGTCATAATTCGAAAATCCGACATACTCCCTGAGGCGGGACGATATCTTCCGGTAGATCTCATCGGACATTGTGTTCCCTCGTTTGATGAAAAGAGACCGGGGCGGGGGAGGCCCCGGAGTGAAGTTTCAATCGTTCTTCTTTCCCATTCTGCGGAGGGCTTCCTGGATGGAATCGATGTTCCTGGTGACCGCCATACGGATGTAGCCGTCCTCTCCGCCGAATCCGGTACCGGGGGTGACGATGATACCTTTGTTGATCATGTCCTTGGTGAACTCCATAGAGGATTTTCCGCAGTCGAACCAGACATAGAAGGTACCTTTGGTCATCTTACAGTCGTAACCGAGCTCGTTGAGTCCCTCGACGAGGACCCTTCTCCTCTCGCCGAACTCATCGTTGTTCTCTTTGGCGGTTCCGGTGAGGTAACCCTGGTCGTTGTAGAGGTTCAATGCTGCGATTCCTGCCTTCTGGATGAAGATAGGTGCGCCGGAGTCGATCTGTCCTTTACATTTGGCAAGTCCGCCGACGAGGTCTTCGTTACCGACAGCGAATCCGAGCCTGAATCCGGTCATGCAGAACGTCTTGGAGAACGAACCGAACTCGATGGCGTCCATTCCGGCCTGGAGGACGGAAGGTGCCCTGAATCCGTCGAAGGTCATCTCGCAGTATGCGTTGTCGTAGGCGAAGATGCTTCCATGCTTTCCGCACCAGTTGTACGCCTTCTTCACGTAATCGAGATCCGCACATGCTCCGGTGGGGTTGTTGGGGTAGTTGAGATAAAGCAGTCTCGCATCCTCCGGAACTTCATTCAGATCGAGGAGCCAGTCGTTCTCCGCCTTGAGCTTCACCTTGTCGCAGACGGCGTTGTTGAACAGGGTCGCTGCTCCGGAGTACACGGGGTATCCGGGCGCGGGGGCGACGATCTTCTCTCCCTCGTTCACGAAGGCCTGGGCGATGTTGAAGATACCTTCTTTGGAACCGATGGTGATGCAGACGTTCTTGTCGGGGTCGACTTTGACGTTGAACCTCTTCTTGTAGTACTCGGCGACGGCGACCCTGAGGTCTCTCTCGCCTTTGGAAGAGGAGTATTTCTGGTTCTCGTTGACACGCGCAGCTTTATCCATAGCGTCCAGGACCTCTTTGGGGCAGGGGAGATCGGGGTCTCCGATTCCGAAGTCGATCATCTTGACGCCCTCGGCCTTCTTCTGGGCCGCGAGTTCCTCGAGCATTACGAACAGATAGGGCGGGAGTTTCTGAAGCCTTTCCGCCTGAGAATATTTTGCCATGTTGTTTTCCTTCTGATTACTGAATGTTTCCTTCGAACACAAGCACCGCAGGTCCTTCCATGAGGACGTATCCGAGCTTGCTGTCGACGGTGATCTTGAGCCATCCTCCGGGGAGGTGCACATCGATCGGGGTGTCGAACGGTACCTTTCCGGAAAGTGCCGCGGCGACGGTGGTCGCGCAGGCTCCGGTACCGCAGGCGAGGGTCCATGCCGCTCCCCTTTCGTAGACGGTGATGTAGATCTTTCCGTCTTCAATTTTACAGAACTCCACGTTGGTCTTGCGGGGGAAGAAGCTGGTATAGCTTTCCAGTATGGGACCGAGTCTTCTTACGTTATCTTCTCCGATGTCGTCGAAGGTGATGAAATGGGGGTTTCCCATGGAGACGGCGCTCGCTTTGAATTTCACTCCGCTGTTGAAGAACGGCTGGTCGATGAAACGACCGTCGGCGTTGATGGGGATCTCCCTTCCTTCCAGGATGGGGGCACCCATGTCGATGCGGACGGTCTCGACTTTTCCGTCCTTTCCTTTGAACACGTCTGCGATGAGGGTTCCGCGGCCGGTGTGGACTGTGAATCTGTCCTTATCCACAAGTCCGTAGTCGCGGGCGTGTTTGGCGACGCACCTGATTCCGTTGCCGCACATCTCCGCCATGGACCCGTCGGAGTTGATGACGACCATGGTGATGTCGCATCCGTCCTCTCCGGGCATGATGTAGAGCACGCCGTCGGCGCCTACGCCGAAGTGGGGCTTGCAGACCTTGACGCACCAGTCGGTGTCGATCTCGATGTGTTCGGAGATCCCGTCCACAACGACGAAATCGTTTCCGAGTCCTTGGTATTTCCAGAACTTCATCACTGAAGCCTCTTGGGAACGGTCTGGTACTTCCAGAGGTCTTCGATGTCCTGTTTGGAGCGGATGAGTTCGGCCTTTCCGTCGTTGACCAGGACCTCGGCGCAGAGCGGCCTTGAGTTGTAGTTGCTGCTCATGGAGAATCCGTAGGCTCCGGCGTTGTAGACGACGATGACGTCGCCTTCATCGGGTTCGGGCATGACCCTGTCATGTCCCAGATAGTCTCCGGATTCGCAGAGAGGTCCGGCGATGTCGTACCTGCCGGTGCAGGCCTTGCCGAACTTGCTTCCGTTCTGAATATAATGGAACGAATCGTACATGGCGGGCCTGATGAGAGTGTTGAATCCCGCATCCACTCCGATGTACTTCTTCACACCGGTGTCCTTGACATCGGTGCATTTGGTGAGGAGGACGCATGCGTCGCAGACGATGTACCTTCCGGGTTCGATGATGAGCTTCTTGACGTCGGTGTCCATCTGGAAGACGTCGGTGACCTGGGAGGCGAACTCTCCGAGGTCCATCTCGTCCTCGTTGGGCTTGTAGGGGACTCCGATACCTCCGCCGATGTCCACGAACTCGAGGTCGATGCCTGCTTCGGAGAGCTGGTTGATGAGTCCTGCGAGAACTTCTGCTTCTTCCACGAAAGGCTCGACGGACTGTCCGCCGGATCCGATGTGAGCGTGGATTCCGATAGGCTCAAGACCCAGGTCCTGTGCCCTGAGGTAGGTCTCGACGACCTTGTCTTTGGGGATACCGAACTTGGCGCCCTTGTTTCCGGTGATGACCTTTTCGCCGTGTCCGGAACCGATTCCGGGGGTGATCCTGAAGGAGATCTTCGCTCCGGGCTTGATCTCGGCGAGGCGTTCCATCTCGGATTCGGAATCGAGGTTGATCATTACACCTGTTTCAACGACCTGTTTGAGTTCCTCGGTGCTTACAAAGACACCCGTGTACATGATGCGGTCGGGGGTGAAACCCGCTTTGAGACAGGTCTTGACCTCACCGATGGAGACGGCATCGATGCCGGAACCTTCCTGCTCGAGGATCCTCAGCACTGCGAGGCTGGTGTTCGCCTTGCAGGCGTAGTGGATGGTGGTGTCCATGTAGCGGTTGAATGCCTTGTGGAGGTTGCGGTAGTTCTCCCTGATCCTCTGTTCATCATTGACATAGCAGGGGGTGCCGAACTCTGCGGCGATGTCCTCGACGTTCATTCCGCCGAAGATCATCTTTCCGTCCTTGCTCTCGAAATCTCTCATTGTCATCAGTTCTCACCTTCTACGAATTTCCGGTGGAGTATCTTGATCACCGGCAGGGCGTCGCCGTTGGAGACCACGAAGTTGATCGCGACCGCGGATGCACCCTCGGAGATCATGTTAATGTTTGCTCCCGCCTCCTTCACGGCACCGAAGATGTCTCCGCAGGCGCCGCTCTTGCTCATAAGCTCATCGCCCACGCAACAGATGAGGGCCACGTCGGAGGTGACGTCGATCTTCTCGACATCGTCGTTGTTGAGCTCGTTGAGCTTCATCAGGGTGTTCTTCACGTCGTTGTTGTGGATGAGGAAGGCGACGTTGGAAAGGGAGGTGGATATTGAATAGATGGCATCGTCGTTCTCGGAGATCTTGCTGAGGATCTTGGAGACTATGTCGGGACGGTAGGCGATCTCGGGGGAGCTGATGCTTATGATCGAGAGGTCGCTCTTGGCCGCGACGCTTCTGAGAAGTTCGTGGCGGCTCTCCCTGTAGCGGGAGATGAGGGTACCTTTCTCTTCGGGCTTGAAGGAGTTCCTCACTTTGAGGGGGATGTGCTTCTTCCTGACGGGTTCGATGGTACGGGGGTGGAGGACCTTGGCACCGAAATATGCCAGTTCGGCCGCTTCCGCATAGGACATCTCATCGATCTTCACTGCCGCAGGGACCACTCTGGGGTCGGCGGACATGAATCCGTCCACGTCGGTCCAGATCTCGAGCATGTCGGCGTTGAGGGCGTTGGCCACCACTGCGGCGGCGTAATCGGAACCGCCCCTGCCGAAGGTGAGCGGTTCTCCTTTCTGAGTGACACCGTAGAAACCGGTGATGACAGGGATGAATCCCTGTGCGATGTAAGGGGATACATTCACTCCCATCTGGGTCTCTGTCATGCGGAGGTCCGCGTTGCCGTTGAGGGGGTGTCCCACGGCGGTGATGCCGCAGTCCTCGCTGGTGAGTGCGACGGACTTGAATCCCATCGCCCTGAGGACGTGGCAGAGCAGGAGGGAGCTGAAACGCTCTCCCTGAGAGGTGACGTTGTCCTTGTAGAAGGGGGACTTCATGGCCTCCTCGTCGAAGAGGAGCTTTCTGAACGCCTCCATACGGGGGGTGAACTCCTTCAGGAAGGCGTCGTACTGTTTCTCGTCGAACAGTGCCTTGGCGACCGCCAGGTGTTTGCTCTCGAAGGATTCGAGGGTGTCGTCCCTCTTCTCCACGAGGTTGTCGCAGCATGCGACAAGGAAGTTCGTGATCCCGGACATGGCCGAGGTTACGACGACCTTGTCTCCTTCGGTGTTGGCCACAATCTTTGCGACCCTTTCAAGTGCCTCGACAGAACCTACGGAGGTGCCGCCGAATTTCATTACTGTTATCATAAATAATCCTCTGATTACAGATGTATCGAACGTTGGAATCCATGTGTCCCGAGATCACAGGCCGTACTGTGCCAGGATCTCATCCAGCTTGACAGCCGACTCTTTCGAGAGCGGGGTGAGCGGAAGCCTGGGGGTGTTGGTGCCGAATCCCAGCTTGGCCATGACGTACTTGGCGGGGATGGGGTTCGATTCGATGAACGCTCCCTTGAAGATGGGCATGAGCCTGTCGTGGATCTTCTTTGCCTCGGCCTTGTTGCCTTCGAGCAGATAATTGGTCATCTGGGACATTTCCTTCGGAAGGAAATTGGAGACGACGGAGAACACTCCGTTTCCTCCTGCGCACATGACATCGTAGGTCATGGAATCGTCGCCGGACAGGACCGAGAATCCCTCGGGCCTTCCTGCCAGGATGTCCTTGATCTGGTCGAGCTTTCCGCTCGCTTCCTTGACGCCTGCGATGTTCGGCACGCCTGCGAGGCGGATCTCGGTCTCGGCGGTGATGTTGCTGCCGGTCCTTCCTGGCACATTGTATATGATGACAGGAATGTCAGCCGCCTCGGCGATGGCCTTGTAGTGGAGATAGATGCCTTCCTGGGTGGGCTTCACGTAATACGGGGAGATGGACAGGATACCGTCCGCTCCCATGTCCGCGGCCTTCTTGGTGAGTTCGACGGCCTCTCTGGTGCAGTTGCTTCCGGCACCTGCGACGACCTTGGCCCTCTTGGCCTGGTCGATGACGGTCTCGATGACACGGATGTGTTCCTCGGTGGTGAGGGTCGCGGCCTCTCCGGTCGATCCGCACGGAAGGAGCATGTCCACTCCGTTCTCTTCCTGGAAGTCCACGAGTCTCCTCAGGTCTTCCTCGTTCACGGTGCCGTCCCTGTTCATAGGGGTGACCAGTGCTGTTCCGGTTCCTTTAAACATCTCAATTCTCTCCAAAATGTTCCTTCAGGATAAGGCGGGTCCTGGTGCTGAGGACATTGTCGTATCTGCGCACCCTCTCGATGATGTCGTTCAGACTCTGGGAGGATTCGACGTCGACGATGGCGATGATGTCCTGGTCTCCTGTGACCTCGAACACCTCGGTGACACCGTCGTATGTGGAAAGTTCCTTCGCGATGGCCTCGGTATCGGTGTTGACATCGATCTTGACCTCCACGAGGGCCTTCACGTTCTTTGAACTGGTCTTGATGGTGAAACCACGGATGATGCCGTCTTCGGTCATCCTGTGGACCCTGCTGCGGACAGTTCCTTCGGAAACACCGAGTTTGTCGGCGATTTCCACGTAGGGGCACCTGGAATCTTTCTTCATGATCTCAAGGATACGCTTGTCGAGGTTGTCGATCATATTCACACCCGCTTGATAACAGGCGGAGTAGTGCGGATGTATATATAAATAAATTGAAAGTGGCTACGATTTCCTTATTTTCAAAACCCGATTGAACGGGTATTGAGTATCAAGATTACGATTTTCGGCAACTGCGCTACGATAAACCCGATTCAAGTGATATATTTTGAGCATTCTCCAAGGACGCACCGAAAAGGCTGATGCGGCCAGGCCCCGGACACGTGATATCTGGGTCTTTTCCCCGCCGAAGGCGAACTTACAAATATGCTTTTTCCAAGTACCCGAGTATGTTGACAAAACGGACCACATACTTTGCAGCCCTCTTGTCGATGTTCGTCATGTTGTCGGTCATCGCCGTCCCGATGATCTCGGACGATTCCGATGCCAAGACATTGGATCCGACCGGACTTGACTACGTCTACATGGGCGGTGATGTAAGCCTCTCCGCAGGGTCTTCTGTGACCATCAATTTCGACCTCGTGAACAACGGCACCTCGAGCAAATACGTCTCTGTTTCAGCCAAGGTCCTCTCGGTCGAATCCAGTTCGAAGGACTCTGATATCTCTGTTAGTAGCATCAAGTTCCTCAAATCCGACGGAACGACCATCAGCGGGTCGAACTGGTTGATCGAATCAGGCGGTACGGTCAAGGTCATCATGACCGTCGAAGCCGACAAATACGCCCACACCAGCAACGACAACCTCAATATCAGCATCAGGGTCACCGACAGTTCGTACGATCCCGAGGATCCTTCGACATATCAGATCGGTTCGTTCAATATCGGTATGACCGTCAGCGCCACCCTCGCCTCCGAGGACTACAACAAGTTCTTCGGAATGTTCCCCAACACCTTCGACGGAATCCTCGGAAGTGTGTGGGTCACCGCGATCGTATCCTTCCTGGGTCTTCTCGCTGTCGGATACGCTGTTATGTTTGTCGCCGTTCCCATCTGTTCCAGGCTGGTCATGAAGAAGGACGACCCCAACAGGGTCACCCTTAAGAAGCTCCTGTACCGTCTCTGTCAGTTCATCATCTGGCTCTGGGTCATCAGGCAGATCCTTCGTATCTTCGGTACCAACGAGGAGCTCATCGACTTCGTCAACAGGCTGTTCTACTTCGCATACATCGTCGTAGGTGCGATCGTCGCCTGGCAGATCTACAAGCTGCTCATCAGCACCCTCATCGAAAGGGTGGTCTCCAGGGCAGAGGAGTATGAAATGGACGAGAAGCGCATGGACTTCGAGGGCTTCCGTCCGTTGTTCATGTACATCGGAGAGATCGTCCTCTCGATCGTCACCGTCATGCTCCTGATGAGCCTGTTCGGATTCGATCTAGGCGCTATCATCACATCCGCAGGATTGGTATCACTGGGAATTTCGATGGGTGCGCAGGATGTCCTCAAGCAGTTCTTCGCCGGTCTGGAGATCCTTGCCACCAGGCCGTTCAAGAAGGGCGACATCGTCACCATCGGTTCCGATTCGACCGTCTTCGTCGTCAAGAAGGTGAACGTCATGAACACGATTCTCGCCAACTGGGACAACACCGATGTGAACATCATGCCTAACAGCACCATCACCACATCGAAGATCAGGAACATGACCCGCGAGACCCTCATGTGGAAAGTTTACCTCTCCATCGAGGTCTCCTATGGCACCGACGTCAACCTTGCCCGTGCCCTGGTCCAGGAGGCCGCTTGCCAGAACCCCCACGTCATCTCGGACGGTTCCGTGAAGAAGCCCTACACCAGGCTCGACGCGTTCGGCGACGACAACCTCATCATCAAGATGGGATTCTACGTCGACAACTACAACAACCAGTACTCCGTGTCCGGTCAGATCAGGCAGGACATCATCCAGAAGTTCAATGAGAACGAGATCAACATCGATTACGCCCAGATCGTCGTTCACCAGGCCGAGCCTGAACTCCGCGGAAACACCACCGCCAAGGTCATTCCCAGGAAGAGTAACTGAAACCCCTTCCCGCCCGATACCATATCGGGCGGACAAACCCCTTATTCTTCTGAGAACCTGCTAACTGTACTGTCCCGTTTTAATAGTCTGCGACGAGAGACACCCTTATGTCAATAGAAGTCTCGATCGCGGCCGTGACGGTCGTCATCACATTCATCATCCTGTGTTCAGCCTCGTATTCGGATTACAGGTCGAGAGAGGTCTCGGACCTCCATTGGGCCGCCATCGGCGGTGTCGGTCTGGTCGGCAATCTGATCGCTCTGACGATTTCCGGGTCCATCGTTCAGGGGATAGTGTTCCTGATATCCGGGACTATGTTCCTCATGTCCGTCATGGGCGGTTTCGGGAAAGCGGACAACATCTTTGAGTTGCTTTCCCTCATCATCGCCGGAATGACCGCATACCTCTGCCGTGACGACCTTTCGACAGTGGCCTGTTCGCTGTCGGTCCTGTTCGGCGGACTGTACCATCTGTTCTACATCTTCGGCATCGTCCGCGGCGGTGCGGACGCCAAATGTCTGATGAGCATCGGATTCGTCCTGCCCTGTTACACGACACCGGTTTTCGGATCAGTCGCAAATGTGCCAGATCTGGTGGAACTTGTCATTGTACCTTCCTTCTCCGTCCTGTTCACCGCATCGATAATATCTGTTGCAGGCTGCGGATTCTACTGCATGATGAAGAACATCGGTTCGGAGACCGGACTGAGGTTCCGCATCCACACCTATCCCGCACCCCTTGAAGGACTCGAGAAGAAGTTCGTGTGGCCTGCAGAGAGACCTGCCGGTTACGGCGGAGGTTCATGCAAAGCGGTCGACGATGATAATGTGCCAGACATGTTGGAACAGTTCCGCAGGGAAGGCAGAAAGACCATAAGGGTCACCCCGATGGTCCCGTTCATAATCCCCATGACCGTTGCTTTTGCAGCGATAATCCTCTTCGGCAGTCCGCTGTTCATCTTATGATGTGTACACGGGCCTTACAGAATTTACAGCGGTCCTCATCGAGTCCCACGATCTGGACCCTGTAACCTGTCCTTTTTATCAGAAGTTCCCCGCATTCGGGGCAATAAGTGTTGGAACCCTCATCGGTCATGACGTTTCCGATGTAAACATAATTCAGACCCTTGTTCTCCGCAAGTTCTTGCAGACGCATGAGGGTGTCGACAGGGGTCAGACGCAGATCGATCATATTGTAATCCGGATGGAATCTTGTGAAGTGTACAGGTACGTCGGGGCTCAGATAGGTGATGACCCAGTCGATGAATTTCTCCACCATAGAGGGGTCGTCGTTGTAGCCCGGGATGACAAGGTAGGTGAGTTCCAGATGGACCTTCGAGGCATATGCGGTCTCGCATGCGTGTTTGACCGCTTCGAGGTCTCCTCCGCAGATCTCCTTGTAGAATTTTTCATCAAAAGATTTGACGTCCACATTCATGGCGGAGGCCATCTGGCACAGTTCTTCAAGAGGTGCCTCGTTGATCATCCCGTTCGTGACCAGGATGATGTCCAGTTCTGGGTCCAAGGCGGCGATGTCGCGGATGTACTCGAACCATATCGACGGTTCGTTGTAGGTGAAGGCGATCTGCCGATAATTCTGCTGCCTGCAGAACTCCACTATCTGTGCGGGCGACTTGTATGTCGTCCTCTTCTTTCCGATAGGCGATTGGGATATCGTGTAGTTCTGACAGTACTGGCAGCGGAGGTTGCATCCGATGCTGCCCACTGAGAACACTTGGGTGCCGGGATGGTAATGATACAGCGGCTTCTTCTCGATCGGGTCCACCGCCATGGTGGAGATCCTGCCGTAGTTGTAGGCGACGAGCTTTCCGCCCTCATTTTTACGTGACCTGCAGCGTCCGAAACGTCCGTCTGGGACATGGCACCTGTGGGGACAGAGGTCGCAGACGACATCGTCACCTTCGGCATGATAGTGGCATGCCTCCAGGTTCGGATTAATAAACGCCATCTTTCATCACGGTCCTCTCGGCGCCGTCGCACAGGCTCGGGCCCGGTTCGTTGTTCACCACGCCGATGATTGAAAAGGGGATCTCAGCATCGTAGAGTTTCTGGATCTGTGCCGCGTCGAAGGTGAACAGCAGTTCGTACTCCCCGCCCCATCTGGTGACAGTGTCCTTCAGGTCGCATCTGCATTCGGTGAGGATGTCGCGGGCCGATTCTGAGATAGGAAGGAACTCCCATTCGATCTCCATTCCCACGTGGGATGCTTCGCAGATAGAGATCGCGGCATTCGATAATCCGTCGGACAGGTCCATGCAGGAGTGTATGATCCCGCTCTCGGAGAGTTTGATGCCGTCCTCGACGTGGGGCACCGGGACCATGAGCGAGGGGATGCAGTCCTCGTCCTCGATCCCGTTCTGTATCGCATAATAACCTGCGGCCGGATCTCCGAGGGATCCGGTCACCGCCACGATGTCTCCGGGAAGTGCCCCTTTGCGTGTCATGGGCTTTCTTCCCTCCATGGTACCGAACGCAGTGCCAGACACCGCCAGCGGACCGAATTTCGTATCTCCACCGACGACCTCTGTCTTGCAGAATTCGCAGCACTGGTCTATGCCGCTCATGAGGTCGTACAGCGAGTATTCATCCTCCTCCTCGGGGATGGTCACCGCAGGGAGGAATCCCAACGGGGTGGCCCCCATGCTCGCGATATCGCTGAAACTTACCGCGGCGGAACTCCATCCGAACTGTTCGAAGGTCATCGTGGGAGGGAAATGCCTCTCCTTGGTGAGGACATCGGTGGAGATCACAAGGGTGCCGTCAGAGATCCCCTTGATGACCGCCGCATCGTCGCCGGGACCGACGAGGGTCTGTTTGGAACGGGGGCGGATGATGCTCTTGATCCTCTCCACCAGATTCCTTTCTCCGATCTCGCCGACGGTTGCCATATGCACCTCATCGCAACTATCGATAAAACTGTTTTCGATACGGATATGAGAGAATCCCACATCTGGCACATTCAATATGTCCCGACAGCCTGGATACGAATTTCGTAATAGAACGCGCGTACATGCGCAAATACTTATAAGTGAAGACAAGGGATAACCCGACTGATAGAAATGATCGTGGACATCAGATACGGCAAGGACGGATCGCAGAAGGTGAACATCCCCGATGCGAACTTCGCCGGGACATACTACCCCAAGGAAGTGGTGTGTGCTCCCACCAGCGAAGTGTTGAACAAGGCCCTCGACGCCCCTCTCGGATACCCTTCCCTCGAGGCGTTCCTCGAAGGCGGAAAGGACATCGTCGTCATCGTCAACGACGGTACCCGCCCCACCCCCACCGCAGCCGTTCTCGACGCCCTCGCCGCCAGGATGGACCTCAGGTCCGCCAGGTACCTCATCGCCACCGGAACCCACAGGGCACCGACCGAGGAGGAGTACCTCAACATCTTCGGAAAACACCTCGAAGAGCTCAGGGACAGGATCATCGTCCACGATGCGAAGACCTCCGAATGCGTCAACCTCGGGACCTCCAAGAACGGAACCCCGATGGAGGTCAACAAGATCGCCGTCGACGCGGACCGTCTCATGGTCATCACCAGTGTCGAACCCCACTACTTCGCGGGATGGACCGGCGGAAGGAAGTCCTTCCTCCCCGGAGTCGCATCCTATCGTACCGTCGAGGCCAACCACAAGATGGCCGTCGGCATGGAGGCCCAGGCCCTGGCACTGTCCGGAAATCCTGTCCACGAGGATATGATGGACGCGCTCGAGGTCGTCAAGGGAAAGAAGATCTTCTCCGCCCAGGTCGTCATGGACAGGCACCACAACATCTACAAGTGCGCCGCCGGAGACCTCAACATGGCCTTCGCACAGGCCGTCAAGTGGGGAGAAGAGGTCTTCATCGTCCCCGTTCCATACAAGGCGGATGTCGTCGTCAGTGTGGCGCCCTACCCCATGGATGTCGACCTCTATCAGTCCCAGAAGGCCCTCGACAACGGGAAGTGGGCCCTCAAGAAGGGAGGAACCATCATCATGGTCTCCAAGTGCAGGGAGGGTACCGGAAGCGACAACTTCCTCAAACTCCTGTCCACCTCCAAAGACCCCAACGTCGTCATCGACAACATCAAGAAAGGATACAAACTCGGATATCACAAGGCCGCCAAGATGGCGGAGATCGCGACCTGGGCAAAGATCTGCGCGGTCACCGACCTCGATCCCGAGATCATCAGTTCGGCCAACATGACTCCCTACAAGACCGTACAGGAAGCGGTCGACGACGCCCTTGCCGCCGATCCCAAAGCCAAAGTCATGGTCTTCATGGAAGGCAGTGTGACCATCCCCCGTCCCTTGGAGTGATTAAAATGAGCAGCGCGGTGTTCACAACCAAAAATATCGATATGATCAAAGCGGCACTCTCCTCCTGCACCATGTGCGGGTTTTGTAAGAGCGTGTGCCCCTCTTTCAAGGCAATCAACTGGGATACCGACCTCTCCAGAGGCCGTATCGTCATGACCTACGGTCTCGCCACCGGACAGCTGAAGGCGGATCCCTCAGTGGTACAGAGCATGTACACCTGCACCACCTGTGCGGACTGCGTCAGGCGCTGTCCCTCCAAGGTCAAGATCGTGGATATCATCGAACTTGCACGTGCGGACCTTGTGGCCAACGGACACATCCTGCCCAAGCACAAGACGATGTGCGAGAACATTCTGAACTACAACAACCCCTTCGCAGAGAAGGAGTCCGTTGCCGAAGTGTTCGCCAAGAAGGGCTACAAGCCCCACAATGCGCCTGTCGCATACTTTGCGGGATGTACCGCCACCTACAGGGCGACCAAGACCGCCGATGCCTCGCTTTCCATCCTGAAGAAGCTCAACGTGGATTTCACCACCCTGCCCGAGATCTGCTGCGGTTCCGTCATGGGTCGCGTCGGCTGGTCCGAGGAGGATCTCGTGAAGATCTACCAGAAGAACGTGGACGAAATCGTGAAGCTCGGCGTGAAGACTCTCGTACTTTCCTGTGCCGGATGTTACCGGATGTTTAAGATCGAATATCCCAAACACGTGAAGGTGCCCTTCGAGGTCCTCCACATGACCGAGTTCCTCGCCAGGCAGGACATCAAGCTGAGCTCCCTCGGCGATGTCACCGTGACCTACCATGATCCCTGCCACCTCGGCAGGCACTGCGAGGTCTACGACGCCCCCAGGGATGTCATCAAGAAGTTCCCCGGTGTCGACTTCCGCGAGATGAAGTACAGCAGGAACCTCAGCCACTGCTGCGGTGGCGGAGGAGGGGTCCGTGCGGCATACCCCAAGGAGTCCGCTGAGATCGCCGAGACCCGTCTCGACGAGGCCGAGTTCGCGGACCTGCTCATCACCACCTGCCCGTTCTGTGTCACGAACCTCGCGGCACAGGTGGGCGACCGTAAGATCAAGGTCGTCGACCTGACGGAGCTGGTGGACCAGCATTTATGATAAACCCTTCTCCCTATCGGCGCGGGGACCGTCCCGCGCTGATGGGGATTCTCAACGTAACCCCCGATTCTTTCTCAGACGGAGGCAGATGGAACTCCCCGGATGCCGCCCGCGAACACGTTTTTTCGATGCTGGCACATGGTGCCGATATGATCGACATCGGGGGAGAATCTACCCGTCCCGGGGCCACACCTGTGAGCGAGGAAGATGAACTTTCCCGCGTGATCCCGGCCCTGAAGGCTTTTGCAGGCTCTGTTTCCGTTCCGATATCCGTGGACACCATGAAGGCGTCCGTGGCCCGTGCCTCCGTGGAGGCAGGCGCTACGATCATCAACGACGTCAGTTCGCTGGCCGATCCGCTGATGGCGGAGACCGCCGCCGAACTCGATGTCCCGATCATCCTGATGAACAGTTTCGGTACATCTGGGACATTCAAAACAGAGTTCATGCCGGGCGACGGAATAGATCATGTCGTTTCCCGTTTGAAAGAACTCGTCGACCGCGCATTGGACGCCGGCGTGAAGGAAAAGAACATAATCCTCGATCCCGGGCTGGGGTTCGGGACCACCACGGAACAGTGCATGAACATGGTCCGCCATAGTTCCGTATACTCTCTGGGAAAATACCCGGTCCTCATCGGACCTTCGAGGAAGAGATTTGTCAAAGAGGTTTATCCGGGAAGGGATGTGGACGAGGCCACCGCGGACGTCTGTGTCCTTGCCGCTCAAAGTGGTGCGGACATCCTCAGGGTCCACAATGTGGCCTGCGTCGCACGCAGATTCGCTTAATCCTCCGCCTTCAGTCTTTCCTTCTTTGCCTGGGCCGCGTTGTGTTTCTTGCGGGCACCGGCGAACTCCCCGATGGGGATCAGGATGCTGAACAGCATCACCATGGTGATGAACTTGGAAAGTCCCTCGATACCGATGGTCAGACTGTCAAGACCCATTCCATTGAACACGGACGGGAGTTCCAGGGAGGTGGATGCTCCCGACATGATGAGGTTCAGCCACACGATGATGGCGATGCACATACCGATGCCGAAGCACATCTTTCCGTATGTCCCGACCCCGAAATACTGTCCGAGGCTGCGGAGCACGACGATGGGCAGGAAACCGACGATCGCGTTGAACAGCATTCCTCCGGGCTGGAACCAGTCGGAGAGATGTTCCATATCCTTCGAGAAGTTATCCAGGTTCCCGTTCTGCAGATATGATGTAAGTGCCAGCATCACGATGAAGATGAGAATGTATTCAATGACCGAAGTGGTGATCGCGGAGATCATCCTCTTCTTGCTGTTGAGGTACTTCTTGTCCTCCTTCGTGAGCTTTTCTGCGTCTTCGGTCTTGCTCATGCCGATGCCTCCGAATAGATGCGGTCGACGAGCGAGATGAACGTTTCAGCGTTCTCTTTTTCGAGTGTGTACTCCTTTCCTTCAAACGTCAGGGTCAGGGAACCGTTCTCATCAAGGCTCGATCTCATAAGGTCCGCGGCATTTTCGGTGGCATTGCCGACGAATTCCATCGAAAGGTCGGCCTTAGAATCATGGGTATCGGTCTTGAACACCACTTTGGCATCGCCGCAGGCCAGTTCATAATTCTTCTTGTCGAGGTTGTTGAGCTGGTCGATGACGGCGTTCAGGAGGGGGTTGTCCGCGGCAGAGCTGTCCAGGGACATGGAGATCCTGGCACTGTTGTTGTCACCGAGCTCAACCTTCGGGAGGGTGGCGCCGGTGACCATCTTGAGGTCCTGTTTGACCCCCACACCCATATCAACGAGGTAGGATCCCTGCCATTTCATGTACTTGAACGTGAACTCGAGCACAAGAGGAACGGTCAGCGTTCCCGATTCATCCACATCCACACCGTACGCCAATACCGCATAGGTGGGGATCGTCTGCGTGGTCGTGATGTCCGTGGTCGATTTGGCCTTCAGCGAACCCACGTCCACCGAAGCCAGATTGAGTCTTTCCTCTTTATCGCCGATGGAGATGGTAACGGTGACGTCGTCCACGTCCTGGGGAAGGCCGGATGTGACGCTTCCCTTGAAGTTGACTGTCAGTTCCAATCCGTCCGTGCTGGTGTTGACCTCCATGTTGTTGACCTGGAACGCATCTTCGGTGGAAGAAATGCCCAGAGGGATGGCCTGGACGATGGCCCCGTAACAGCAGTAGACGACAATAGCAAGGACGGCTATCTGTGCGATTAACTTTCCTGCATTCACGTTATTACTATTCGCGTGCGGATATAATATATATTCTACGATTCCACATAAACCTGTGTTCAGTACAGATCGACGTCAGATCAGCACTTAGAGAACCGTTTTTTCATAATGTGCCAGGATGGATGATCCGCGATCGCATCAGAAGAAATAAGCCGCCAGAAGGATCCCGACCACGCCTGCGAAAGCGATGACGGCAAGAAGGGTCTCCTTCATTTTCTCCTTCTTCTTGACCGCCTGGTCCTTGTAATAGCATTCGACAGAGCAGTATGCCTGATCGGAGGGTATGGAATCTCCGCAGTAGCGGCAATGGTCGTGTTCTGTCACATCGGGGGACATCAGAGGGGATATGGAGAGGTTGCGATATAACACTAACCCACGTACAGGACCGGATCTTTCAGAGGGGATATGTATTCAGAATCGAATGTGCCAGATCATAGATCTGCATCATTCGTAGTACTTCTTCGGGTCCTCGGTATAAACTGTGTCGTCCACGACGACACCCACATGCGAATATGCATCCATGATCCTGTCGAAGGACACCCTTATGATCTCATAATCGAGCCCCATCTTCAATGCGATGGCCTCCGGACTCATCCCTGTGAAGTGGACGGCGAGCACGGTGGCATCGAATTCCGAAAGACCCAGCTTGGTCTGGAAGTATTCTACTTCCGAAAGATAGTCGTCCCTGTGTTCATAGAGCTGTGAAGCGTAGATTTCCAGCAGTTCCGAGGTCTCTTTGTCCTTTTTCGACTTCAGCAGCGAGGACAGACGTCTGTTCAGCACATTGACCGTGTCATAGAGGCAGGATGCGGATACAGGTTTCCCGTCAATGAAAAGATAGACGGTCTCGCAGGAGTCAGCGCTGCTGTAGACCAGTTTTTTATTATCCTTTTCCCACAGCACCGCGGAGTGATCGGTGCTGTCCTCGTTCTTTCCGCATCTGGGACATACGGTGTAACAGTAATCTGCGGTCTCCCATTCCATCGAACAGAACCCGCACACGTGGTGCATGTTTCCCGATACTCCCCTGCATTCAGGACATAATGCAGCGTTGCCGAAACGGTTGTCGACGAACAGTTTCCCGCACGAAGCGCAGGTGCGGACAGGTGTGGTCTCCCTCCATTTCGGGGATTTACAGCGGGGACAGATCCTCACTTTGTCGCTGGACCCGTTCCGGGAGAACCATTTGTGGCCGCAGCGTTTGCATTGGAGACGGTAGCTGATCTCGTTCCATTTGGTTGAATTGCAGGAGGGACATTTGGCAGGGAAGGGGATGCCGTTCCTCCAGGTGTGCCTGCATTGGGTGCAGGTGTGGGTGTAGATCCTCCCTCCGCCGGAAAGGGAGTTCCGGCAGTAGGTGCATTTGTCGGGGGAACCGGGTTTGGAACGTACCCATACGCGTCCGCAGTGGCCGCAGCGGAAGATCCTGTTCCCGTCGGGAAGTATGTTCTGTACCGTTCCGCATCCGGGGCAGGGGGATTCGGGGTCCTGGGATTCCCAGTGCGTCGCACAGCGGTTGCAGACCCTTTCGGAGGAGGAACCGTCGTTCCAATCGGTACGTCCGCAGCCCGGACACCTGACGGGGGGATCGGGGCCGTCCCAATAAGTGAAACATCTCAGACAGAGGTGCTTGTCATGATTCGCAGATGAGATCTTCCTGTTCTTTTTTGAATTGGGTGATATCTTCTGCATCCTCCTGTACTGAAACTGTATTTAGTTGAATCTTAAACAAAGTACGGGGTGAGCGTACATTAAGGTTTGGTCTTGTTTTTGCACAATTCTGTGCAGACTACATAATATTGTTGGTCTGATATGTGCCAGCAGATGGTTTTTTGCATTTTTATATGTAAAATTATAACATTGGTGATGTATGCCAGGATTACCTGGGGTTAACTTTTTTTCGTAATCAATTCATATACTTCCGCTTCTGTTGGTTTGAGCATCCAATTGATATTATGCCGCTTTTTGACGGAAGCCGGGCATGATTTGGAATTGTGTAAAAACGGTGAACACATGGAAAAGATAATGAAAACAACGATGATCGCTGCGGTCGTGGCGTTGGTCCTATGTTCCATTGCATATGTCTGCGTGGACGGGGAAGAGGTCTCTGCCGCTGCAACCAAAATAGGTACTGTGGATCCGACGGAAACGGATCCCATCACATATTATGTCTATGATGACGGAACTGCAAGGGCGAACAAGCTCGCCACAACAGCCGGCGAGGAGGTAGTCATCTCCGGAACCGTGAGCTGGGGCGACGATACACATGAGAAGAAAGATTACACGGTTACTTCCATCAGCAGTTCATTTGCATCTAATAATTCAAAGATAACGAAAGTGACAATTCCCGCGTCTGTAAAGGTATTGGTTGACGGCGGTTACGGAGTATATGGAGCATTCCTCAAATGTGTGAACTTGAAAACAGTGGTATTCGAGTCCGGCTCCAAATTGGAGAAGATCGGTACGCAGACATTCATTGGTTGCCGTTCTCTCAGTACAATCGAACTTCCTGAGGGATTGAAAATCTTGGGTGAGGGGGCCTTCGGCAATTCCGGCAGCCTTTATTGTTATTCCCTGACGGAACTCACACTGCCCGCATCCCTGGAGACCATCAGCAATGATGCGCTGCCCCATCTGGCGATGACGATCAAGGTGGCCGACGAAAACAAGAACTTTGTTGTGGAGAACGGAATCCTCTACAATGCGGACAAGACCACACTGATCCAGGCGTTTGATTATGCCGGAGATATAACCATCCCTTCGACCGTCAAAACGATCGGTACGAGTGCATTCTACATTCATGCGTCCGATGCGGTCTCTGAAACGGACTACAAATCCTGGGGATTGGACAAGAGTCCTATCAAGGATCCCTCATTTGGAACCGTGACCGTTCCGAATACTGTGGAAAAAATAGATATGTATGCATTCAAAGTGGACTCCGGCAAGAAGACTCCCTATCAGAAGCTCGTCCTGCC
>CAVGRR010000019.1:0-29826 GCA_963631655.1 Eggerthellaceae bacterium | reverse complement strand
GAATTACACCCTTTATCCGAGGGCATAATTTACAATTTAATTTTCACCAGTTCCTTAGGTGCAATATTGTTAACTTTTGCTTTAATAAAACAATAAATAGTTCGATAAGGTTGACAGGCTCGATAGAGGCTGATTAAATGTTCTGTCCTGAATGCGGTTCGATGATGTTCCCTGTTAACGGCGAATATGTCTGCAGGGGAAAAATTAAGGATAAGGTTACTGGAAACTGGAGAGATTGCACCTGTACCAGGCCTATCGGAGAAAAGGCCACGATCTTGAAGACCGATGCTCAAGAAAAGACCATCGCGGTCGTAGGTGACAACGAGGCCACCCTGCCCAAGCAGTCCGTGATCTGCCCTGTGTGCGGATACAACGAAGCGTACTACACGATCAGGCAGAACCGTGCCGCTGATGAGCCTGAAACCATCTTCTACCGGTGCTGCAAGTGCAACAACCGCTGGAACGTTAACTGAGGTTTCGACATGTTCAAAGCCGAACTCAAAGCGGAAACACTCAAGAGCTTGGTGTATGTGGTGTCCACCCTCGTGGATGAAGTGAAGTTCTGCACCCACGAAGATTCCGTCAGCATGAAGGCCATCGATCCCGCTCACATCGCGATGATCGAGATCCTCATCGACAAGGAGGCATTCGTCAGCTACGAGGCCGATGAGTCCGAGATCGGACTCGACCTCGACAAGGTGAAATCCATCATCAAACTCGCCGCACCCTCCGATATCATCATGATGGAGCACGACCCCGACCAGGGCAGGCTCACCATGACCATCGGAAACCTCGTAAGGCGCATGAGCCTCGTCGAGACCAACGGAATGGCGGACCCGAGGGTCCCCCAGATCGAGGTCTCTTCGTCCATCAGGATCCCCGTCGAGGAACTCCAGAAGGGAATCCGTGCGTCCGAGTCCATCTCCGACCACCTCAAACTGACCCTCAGCCCCGACTGTTTCGAACTTTCCTGCGAAGGCGACATCGATCTTGCCAGCCTCAAGGTCCCCGCTTCCGACAAGGTCGTCATCAGCTCGGATGTCACCGTGAAGAGTCAGTACCCGCTCGACTTCTTCTCGAACATCGTGAAGGTCATCCCCGGAGGAACCGAGGTCGAACTCAAGTTCCAGGACGACTACCCTGTCATGGTGTTCTTCACCCTGGCGGACGGACACGTCCACGTAAACTACCTCCTGGCACCCAGGATCGACAACGAGTGAGACAGATGTCCGAGCTTAACGTTGATGAGATCCAGAACATAGCCAACAAGATGAGGCTGGATGTCATCGAGATGACTACCGCGGCCGGTTCCGGACACCCCGGAGGATCCCTTTCCGCGGCCGATGCGGTCGCTACACTTTACTTCAGGGTCATGAACATCGACCCTGCAGACCCCTACAAGGAGGACCGTGACCGTTTCGTCCTTTCCAAAGGACACGCCGCACCTGTTCTCTACGCCGCACTGGCGGAGAGGGGCTATTTCCCCGTTGAGGAACTCAAAACACTCCGTAAACTCGGCACCCGTCTTCAGGGACACCCTGCATATCATGACGTCCCCGGAGTAGAGGTCACCACCGGATCCCTCGGACAGGGACTCAGCATGGCCTGCGGTATCGCATTGGCAGGCAAGATGGACGGCAAGGATTACCGCACCTTCTGTCTTCTCGGCGACGGCGAACTCCAGGAAGGACAGAACTGGGAGGCCACCATGTTCGCACATGCTTACGGACTCAACAACCTCATCGCCCTGGTCGACAGGAACAGACTCCAGATCTCCGGCAACACCGAGGAGGTAATGCCTCTCGATCCCCTTCCGGAGAAGTTCAGGGCGTTCGGATGGAACGTCAACATCATCGACGGCCACAGCATCCGTCAGATCCTCGATGCCTGCGACAAGGCCTCCAGGTCCAAGAAGAACCCCACCGTCATCATCATGAACACCGTCAAAGGAAAGGGCGTGTCGTTCATGGAGAACAACGCGGGATTCCACGGAAAGACATGCAACCCCGAGGAACATGCCAAGGCGGTTGCCGAACTCAAGGCGGTGATCAGATGAGCACTGAGAAACTGGCACAGCGCAGTTATTACGGAAAAGGGCTCGCAACTCTTGCTGAGACCCACCCCAACGTCGTGGTCTTCGACGCCGACCTCGCAGGGTCCACCAAGACCTCCAGCTTCCAGAAGGCGGCACCGGAGAGGTTCTTCCAGACCGGTATCGCGGAAGCCAACATGATCGGAGTCGCGGCCGGTATGGCAGCCTCCGGCAAAGTGGCGTTCGCATCCACTTTCGGTGTATTCGCCAGCGGACGCTGCTGGGAACAGATCAGGATGGCGGTCGCCTACCCCAAACTCAACGTCAAGGTCGTCGCCACCCACTGTGGACTCTCCGTCGGACCTGACGGAGCCACCCACCAGGCCCTCGAGGACATCGCGATCATGCGCACCCTTCCGAACATGACCGTCGTCGTCCCCTGCGATGCATACGAGGCCTATGCGGCAACACTTGCCATCGCAGACTATCCCGGACCCGTCTACATGAGGATGGGCCGTTCCGAATTCCCTGTGATCAAGGACAAGGACTGCAAGTTCACCGTCGGAAAGGCGGACGTCCTCCGCGAGGGATCGGATGTGACCCTTGTCGCCTGCGGACAGATGGTTCAGACCAGCATGGAGGCCGCCGCTCTCCTCGAGAAGGAAGGCATCTCCGCCGAGGTCGTGAACATGTCCACGATCAAACCTCTCGACACCGAGACCCTCCTGAAATCCGTGAAGAAGACCGGAGCGGTCGTCAGCGTGGAGGAACACAGCATCATCGGAGGACTCGGATCCGCCGTCGCCGAATGTCTTGTGGAGAACTACCCTGTACCTCAGGGAAGGGTCGGAACCAAGGACACGTTCGGTGAATCGGGCGAAGCCGAGGAACTCCTCGTCAAATACGGACTCACTGCCGAGGATATCGCATCCAAAGCAAAAGAAACACTCAAAAGAAAGAGATGAGCACATGAAGGTATTCATTGACACTGCAAATCTGGACATGATCAACGAGATCAACAGCTGGGGAATCCTTGACGGAGTCACCACCAACCCCAGCCTTGTCGCCAAAGAGAACACCGACACCCCCACCCGTGTCGCCGAGATCGCAAAGATCCTCGGAGACCGCCCCGTGTCCGCCGAGGTCATGGCGCTCGACGCTGAGGGAATGATCGCAGAGGGACGCTCCCTTGCAAAGATCGCACCCAACGTCAACGTCAAGCTCCCGATGTGCGTCGAGACCCTCAAAGCGACCAAGGTCCTTTCTTCCGAAGGAATCGATGTCAACGTCACCCTTATCTTCTCCCCGCTCCAGGCACTTCTCGCCGCCAAAGCAGGTGCAAGGTACGTCTCCCCCTTCATCGGAAGGCTCGACGATATCGGAGACCGCGGAAACGACATGCTCGCAGAGACCGTTCAGATCATCCACGACTACGGATACGGAACCGAGGTCATCGCCGCCAGCATCAGGAATCCCATGCACGTCCTCGACGCCGCTGAGATGGGCTGCGACATCGCGACCATTCCCTACAATATCCTCCAGCTCATGGTGAAACACCCCAAGACCGATGAAGGTATTGCAAAATTCAAAGCTGACTACGAGAAAGTCAACGGAAAACAGTGAGGAACCTTCGTGCCGGACATAACAGTTGTCGGAGCAGGCCCTGCCGGGACCCTTTCCGCAAAATATCTGGCGATGTCCGGCCGTGAGGTCACTGTTCTCGAGGAACACTCCCAACCCGGACTTCCGGTCCACTGCGCCGGTGTGGTATCTCCCTCCGTGCTGCAGAACATCGGGGTGCGCCCTCAGATTTACGGGTCCATCACAGCTGCGGATGTGGTGCTGCCCGACGGCACGAAGATCGAAACTTCGAAGAAGGTGCCGTATGCTTTTATGATCGACCGTGCCGATCTGGATGTGAAACTGGCCGACAAGGCCGTTGCCGCCGGTGCGGAGATAAAATACGGTGTCCACTGCAGGAATTACACTGTGGAAAGGGACCGGATCATAGCCCACACCAACGGTATCGATTATTCTTCCGACCTGCTCATCGGGGCGGACGGACAGAGTTCCCTCATTGCCGCATCGATCGGAAACAACCAGGTCGAATTCAACCTTCTAGGTATACAGGTGGATCTGAAACACCGTCCCGAGGAGAGGGACAAGATGATCCTCCGTCTCGGTAACGAGTTCGCGCCCGGTTTCTTCGCATGGCAGTTGCCCATCGATGACGACACCACCCGCATCGGTCTTGCGGTGAGGCCGGAACACGGCACCCCTGCGGAACATCTCAACGCACTCCTCAATTCATTGGGACTGCAGGATGCGGAACGCCTCGCAACCTATTCCGGCAAGATCCCTATGGGTGGAAGGCGTGTGAGTTATGCCGACCGCATACTGCTCGTGGGGGATGCGGCGGGACAGGTGAAACCCGTGTCCGGCGGAGGCCTGTATCCGATTTCAAAGGTCGTCCCCATTTTGAAGGAAACGGTCGACCGTGCATACTCCATGCGCCTCTTCAATTCCAGCATTCTGGCACTGTATGAACGCGGATGGAAGCGTGAGATCGGAAAGTCGATCTCGAACGGCATGAGGCTCAGGAGATTCTACGACAGGCTGAGCGATGACGACCTCAACACCATAGGTCATCTTTTTGCAAGAGAGGATATCGTTACGGAACTCTCTGACATCGACGTCGACGATCCGGGCAACGTCGTCAAGCCTATCCTGCACCTCAAAGGTGTAAAGTCCCAGATGCTGAAAACCTACTTGGCCACCAGGAACGCCAGCAAATGAAGCAGGTCTCCGAGGCGAAGATCCCGGGTTCCGAAGCATCCAAACTCATTCCTCTTTTCAAGTCCAAAGGTTGGGTGGATCTGTCCGCCCGCATATCCTCCGACGGGGGATACAAACTGGTCCCGATACTTCCGGGATGCGAGAATGCCGTAGCCGATATGGGATTCGAAATCGTCAACGGTCCCGCCTATTCCGAAGGATCGAGGCCGCCGATGGAACGCATACGTGAGGATCTTTCCCATCTGGCACATTCGGAATCGGAGCTTCTTCCCGACAAGTGGGAGATCGCAGGTGACACGGTATCCATCAAATTGGATCACTCTCTTTTCAAATACGGCCCGTCGATAGGTGAGGCCTATGCCCATGCGCTTGGGGCGAAGACCGTCCTGGCGGATGTCTCCGGTGTTTCAGGCGAGTTCCGTGAACCCGATATGAAAGTACTGTTCGGCGAGCCCGGAGAATCAGTGAAGCTCGAGAACGGGATCCATTACTGTTTCGATGCGACGAAGGTGATGTTCGCATCGGGAAATCTGGTCGAAAGGAAGCGCATGAAGGACCTCGATTGCAGTGGAGAGACCGTGGTCGATATGTTCGCAGGGATCGGTTATTTCTCCCTCCCGTTGGCCAAGTTCTCAGGTGCACGCAGGGTGTTCTCCTGCGAGAAGAATCCCAATTCCTACAGGTATCTAGTGAAGAATCTGGGTCTTAATGAAATAGGGAATATAATCCCCCTTCTCGGAGACAACAGGGACATCGCGGGCAAGCATTTCGCGGACCGCATCCTGATGGGTTATGTGCAGACAACCTCGGTGTTCCTGCCGAAGGCATTGGAACTGGCAAAACCCGGGTGCATAATCCACTATCACGACACGTTCCCGGTAGGGAAACAGGACCAGATGCTGAAGGAGATCTTCGACCGTGACTGCGGTCCGGACGGATACGAGGTCCTGTCGATGCGTGAGGTGAAATCCTTCGCGCCTTCGGTTTCGCACTACGTCGCGGATGTCCGTGTCTTCTGATCAGACCGATTCGCCCGAACGGCAGGCCATGAGCAGGGTGTTCATACAGTCCCTGTATTTGTCCCCGTTTGCTTCGATGACGTTCTTTACGAACGGTTTGAGGAATTCTGCGAAGTCCTCGTCATCGGCACTGACCGTGAAGTGCAGCTGAGCCTTTTCATCATACAGTCTGACGAATGCGACCATCAACACACGGCAGGAAGTGTCCTTCGCGGTGGATGCCAGTGCGGTCTCCAGCAGCATCGGATATCCCCCGACCTTGTACGCCTTGGCGAGCGAATCCGCCAGTCTGGTGACGTATCCGGGCTTGTTGAAAACAGGTAGGGACTTTACGACATCGATGGAGATGAAGTCCTTGTGGGCGGTGTCCAAAACTACTGCAGGAGAGGATCTGGGTCTTTCGGTATACCTCTCAGAGAATTCATCGGATGTGAACGCCGCGATGATCTCCTTCCACTTGGTGTCCCAGAGGGTGGAGATCGCTTCCGCGGTCTTTCCGTTCCTGAGGACGACAGGCATGGGGTTCTTCTCGAGCAGGGTCCTGAGTCCGGTCTTCTCGTTCTCGGGGCCGTCAAGCGCCTCTATGAAGCCCTGCAGGTCCGATCCGAAGTTCTTCTCTCCGATGATGAGTGTCAATCCGCTGCTCTGGGAGAGGTCTCCGAGTCTTTCTCTTTTGATCTTTTCGAGCAGGAGCTTGTCATTCAGCTTTCCGACCATGTATGCTTTGAGGTCGTCGTCCACGATCTTGACCACACCGGAGTCGTTCTCGGAGTGGTACTTGTGCTCGATGGTGACCTCGAAATCATCGAGGGGATCCACTGCACAGAGTTTGGAAACGAGATATGCCAGAGTGGGAACTTCCTTCACGCAGTCCTCGCAGATGTGGATGGTCTTGTCAAGGGATTTGATATGGATGTTGAGGGACACGGCGCCCTTGTGGCCGCAGTCGATCCCGTCATCCTTGAACTTGTAGGGGGTGTCCCACCATGCATCATAGAGGTAATCCTCGGGCATGTTGGGGTCGTCGGAGCACACAAGGCCGTCCGCGAACGAGTACAGGTGCAGTTTGTACCTCTTGATGATGGGGTTGTAGTAGAGAAGTCTGATCTTGGGGTCGTCGTAATGCTGACAGCCGATCAGCAGGGCAGCGTTGACGGAACCTCTGACCGCATACGGGACCTTCTCTCCTCCGATGTTGGCAGTGGCGAGGAGAGGGATCTTTCCGGCGGCGCTGAGTGATATAGTGCCAGCATAGGCTTTTGCCATATCGTCGAAGAAACCCTTGGATGCATATTTCAGGCAGACGGACTCGTCGTTCCTGTGCTCGGCGACCTTGTCGATGTCCTTGAATACTTTGTCGAACACGCATTTCTTACAGTTTCCGGCACACATAGGTCTGAGGAGACCCGGGTCCTCCGCGATGTCTTTGGAACGTCCAAGGATGTCGTCTTCCAATCTTTTGGATGCCTGTTTCACGCCTCTCATCCTAAGATGTTTCTTTTCTGCCATAACTGGGGGATTGGCGCGCTGATAGTTATATATTCGGTCAGTCCCAGAGGGTTAATATCCGTGTAGTCGGCGGCCATCAAGACATCATTATATGCCTGTCAGTGGATTACGCATCGTGAACGATATCATCTCCACTACAGCGTCGGACATACGTGATATGCGCGTACGCGGTGCCGGAAAGATCGCCCGCGCCGGAGCCTCGGCCCTGGTGTCTTTTGCGGAAACGTACACGGGTTCGGACCTTGAGACCTTCAGATCGGATATTGAGAAGGCGGCGGATGTGCTGCTTGCCTCCAGGCCCACCGCGGTCTCCCTCTGGAACGGGGTCCGTTCCACGATGAGGGATGTGGATTCTTCCGAGTCCTTCTCCGCTGCCCGTGATTCAGTTATCTCCAACGGCAATACTTTCGTCAAGAAATCCGAAGAGGCCGTGCAGAAAATCGCGAAGATCGGTGCCAGGAGGATATCCGACGGAGAGGTCCTGATGACCCACTGCAACAGTTCCGCAGCGATCTCCGTCATCGCGGAAGCGGTCCGTCAGGGAAAGGATGTGAAGGTGTATGCCACCGAATCCAGGCCGTGGAGGCAGGGTATCCTGACCGTGAACGACCTGCACAAGGCAGGAGTGGATGTCACACTGATCATCGACAGTGCGGTCCGCAGCGTGATGTCCAAGGTGGACAGGGTGTTCGTAGGTGCTGACACCATCACCTCGTCCGGTTCGCTGATCAACAAGATCGGCACCTCCCAGGTGGCCATGGCCGCCCATTACGCCGGCGTGGAGTTCAACGTCTGCAGCGAGACCTACAAATTCTCTCCGAAGACGATGTTCGGGGACACTGTGACGATCGAGGAACGCGACATTGGCGAGGTAGTGAGGCCCGGAGAGATCCCGGAAGGGGTCAGGGTGTTCAATCCTGTGTTCGATTCCACTCCTGCGGGATATATCGACAATATCATCACCGAACTGGGGATAATGTCCCCCGGCTCGGTCTACGGTGTGATGGTCAAACAACTTGGAGAATCTGTTTTTGAAAAGGGGATCTAAATGAGCACAAATTCATATCTGGCACTTGGCGAGAATATCGACGCCGACGGCTATGTCGTATGCAAATACCGCGTCACCACCGACCTTCCGATGGAGAAGGCGGCGGAGGCCATCGCGGCCGAACAGTCCACCGGTACGTGGACGGGCATATCAACACTGAACGACGAGGTGTTCCGCAACTATGCGGCCAAGGTCACCGAGATCGACGGTGATGTGATAACCGTCGCCTTCCCGGTCGAGGACTTCAGCATAAAGGTGGGTGCGGTCCCGCAGATCCTCTCCGTCATCGCAGGAAACCTCTTCGGACTCGGTGCATTGAAAGGCGTCAGGCTGGAGGATGTCGTTTTCCCGAATGCGATCCTCAAACAGTACAAAGGCCCGAAGTTCGGGGACGAGGGACTCAGACAGATCCTCCACAGGCCGGAGAAACCTCTGGTAGGAACCATAGTGAAACCCAAGATCGGTCTCTCCCCCAAGGCCACCGCCGATTACATCTACGAGGCGGGAAGCGGAGGACTCACCAACGGAAAGGACGACGAGACCCTTGTCGACCAGGCCTTCTGTCCCATCGAGGAGCGTACCAAACGCGTCGCAGAGGCATTGGACCGTCTGCGTGAGGAAGGACACCACATGGTCCATGCCATCAACATCAGCACCAACGGACAGGACATCCGCGAGCTCGCGGAGGACGTGCAGTCCTGGGGTGCGACACAGCTGATGGTCGACGTCCTCACCTGCGGATACGGTGCCGTCCAGGCCGTCGCAGAGGACCCGAAGATCAAAGTGCCAGTACACGTACACCGTACCATGCACGCGGCCATGACGAAGGATCCGAGGAACGGGATCTCCATGCGTGTCGTCGCCAAACTGGTCCGTATGTGCGGAGGAGATGCACTGCACATCGGAACCCTCGGTGTGGGAAAGATGGAAGGCGCCATCGCCGAAGGAAAGCTCAATCAGGATGCCTGTCAGTCGGACGATGTTCCTTTCAAGAAGGTCATGCCCGTATGTTCCGGCGGAATGTTCCCCGGAATCGTTCCCGCGGTCATCAAAGCGGCAGGTTCCTACAACCTGCAGATCCAGGCGGGAGGAGGCGTTGCAGGTCATCCGGAGGGTGTCCGGGCAGGCGCCATGGCAATGTGCCAGGCGGTCGATTCTGCGATGGAGGGTGTGACTCTTGAGGAGTATGCCAAGACCCATCACGAACTCAAACTCGCTCTCGACAGGTGGGGTACCAAATGAAATTCAAAGTGAAGATCGTCGATGTGATGTCCGGCACCGCCATGTGCGCCATGGACCCGAAGGACTGCCTCGAGCTGGGGGTCAAAGAGAACGACCGTATCCGTCTTTCCGGTCCTAAGGGAGATGTCACCGTTGTGCTGGTGACCTCCGATCAGTTCGTCGATCCCGGAGTGATCCTCATCGCCTCGAAGAGCGCCAAAAGGATCGGTGCTGCAGACGGCAGCGAGATCGATGCTGTCTATTCCCCCGCTCCGGAAAGCGTGCGTGCCATCCGCAGGAAGATGGATCATCAGAAACTGACCCAGAAGGAGATCGCATCCATCGTCGACGACATTTACGAAGGAAGCCTTTCCAACATCGAGGTCTCCGCCTGGCTCACTTCCCTTTACATCAACGGGATGGACATCGAGGAGATCGCCTACTTCACCAATGCGATGGTCGACACCGGAGACCGTGTTCCTTTCGAAAAGGGGCCTGTCTTCGACTTCCACAGTATCGGAGGTGTTCCCGGAAACAAGGTCACTCCCATCGTGGTGTCCATCGTCGCTGCCGCCGGACTCATGCTGCCGAAGACCTCATCCAGGGCCATCAGCAGTGCCTGCGGAACATCGGACTTCGTCGAGACCTTCTGTGATGTCGAGGTCACCGCCGAGCGTCTCAAGGAGATCGGAGAATCCGTCGGAGGAGCCTTCGTATGGGGAGGTTCCATGAATCTGGCCCCTGTGGATGATATTGTGATCAACATCGAGCACCCGCTCGGCATCAATCCCCGCCCCCAGATGCTGGCGTCCATCCTCAGCAAGAAACTCGCCATCAATGCGAACTATCTTCTGGTCGACATCCCCACCGGTGCAGGAACCAAGGTCCCCACCATCGAGGTCGCCAGGGGATATGCCCGTGACCTGATGGACCTGGGCGAGAAGATCGGAATCCACGTGGAATGCGCCATAACCTATGCGGACCAACCCGTCGGATGCGCCATCGGACCCAAGCTTGAGGCAAGGGAGTGCATCAGCATCCTGGAAGGCAACGAACACCCTGCAAGTGTCATCGAGAAGGCCTGCGAGTGTGCAGGGATCATTCTTGAAATGGGCGGATTCCAGAACGGAGTGCAGAAGGCACGCGAGATCCTGAAGTCTGGAAAGGCCCACGAAAAGTTCATGGAGATCGTGGTGGCACAGGGCGGAAGGAAGGACCTGAAGTCCACGGATCTTGTGCCTGGCACATATACATTCGATGTCCTTTCCAACAAGAGCGGATATGTCCACAGCATCAACAACAAGGACATCGTCGCCATCGCCAAGGCCTGCGGTGCGCCCTCGGACAAGGGTGCCGGACTCATGGTGATGAAGAAGAAAGGTCAGCGTGTGGAGACGGGAGATGTCCTCTTCACCCTCTTCGCCGACAACCCTGTGAAGCTGGAACGCGCCAAGGAACTCTCTGAAAGATACTGCCCTGTCGTCATCGAGGGTATGCTGATCAAGAGGGTCACTGCCACCAATTTCAGGTGAAAAACACAATCCTCGGGGCCCTCGGCAAGGGGGTCCCTGTAAGAATTTTTGCAATGTGCCAGACAATCTAAACTGTCAGTTTATCATAGGTCTGCGTGCACGATCCATACTCCGTCGCGGTATGATCCTTTCCGCTCGACATACCCTTTCTTCCGAAGTTCGGGGACGGTCTTTCCAACTGTGGCACGTGCGATTCCGGTGATGGAACTGATTTTATCAAGTGTGAATTCGGGATGGGATTTCATTGCGGTCAGGATCAGTATTTCCTTCTCTCCCAGACTATTTTCTGAATCTTCTGCACGATATCTCGCCGCCGATCTCGGGCGCAGGAACGGGATCGTCACGGTTATGCTTCCGCCTGAGAACCGGTATGCATATCTGCCGTAAGTTTCGGTCACGACCGGTACGCCATGCCCCATGTGTTCGCTCAGTCCGGCCGTTAGGAAGATCTTCATCAGCGATTCGTTGACCGGTATGCTTTCTCCTTGAAAGAACGCCTCTTTGGTGAGCCAATACGGTTTATCACCGTACGAGAGGATCTCGATGCGGTCGTCGAAGATGTGCACCGTTGGAGGGATCCGACCCACCCAATTATTGTGCACACAGGCATTGACCCAGGCCTCTCTGAATGCAGGGTAATAGAAGAGGTCCTCTTCCCTGCGGACCGGCCCTGTCACGTTCACGAATTTCTCGTTTGAAGACCCGACATAGTCCAATACCGATCCGATCGCGGACAGAAGGCATCCTCCGAACACTTTCCTCGTGAGGAGTTTTGTACGGTCCGTGCCACTGAAAACCGCTACTGTAAGCTGATGAGGATTCGAGTCTGAAAGGAGTTCGGCCTGTTCATTGAATTTACCCTCGGAATTCAACAGACCCAGATATCTGAAAAACGGAATATTGTCATCTACTGATTTCCGTTTCTTTTTCAGCAGATCGAGCAGATATGTGAACTTTAGATCCTGGTTGATACTGAGTGTTTTCTTCAACAGGTCACCGGAGCTCAAGACCATTTTACGCAGCTCGTTCGCGGAGACTTTACGGTTTTCTTTTCCGAAACGGACGTATGCCGTCCCTTCAAAGAGGTACGGACGGTCATGGCCTTCTGCGTAAAGCGAAATGTATTTTCTGCTGTCGTCCGACTCAAGAACTGTGACCTCGGAGATCACAGGAGGATCGATGGAATCGGCGACCATCTGGGACATATCATTCAATGTGGATTCACTTATGTTTTGCCCCACGATTTCTCCGTCGTCCCTGACACCGAAATATACCCGGGCTTTTCCGTGTTTGTTGAGCATAGATGCAAGAGAGATCAGACCTTCGTTCAATTCTGCAGTGCTCTGTTTGAATTCAACGAATTCGTCTTCTCTTCCAAGATTTGTCATACGAGGCCCTCCGTGGCGGATATTGATTTCGTTATCTATTCAAAATATATTTCATTATCTATTCATTATATCATTCAAAATATCATTCATCATTCGGACCTTGGGACAATCGATCGGTCGCGGTTTTGGCCGTCGTGTCCGTTCGGGGCTCACAAAGAACGTCTTTTTCCTCACTTCCTATAGTAAACGCGCGTACATACCCTTATAATGCAGTTGCAGGTATAGCCGACTATGGCTGCTGAACTCATCCTCGGCAAGGAAGTATCGGAATCGATCTACTCCGACCTCCGCAACAGGATCTCCGCACTTAAGGACAAAGGCGTCGTGCCCGGTCTCGCGGTTATCATGGTGGGAAACGACCCCGCCTCCACAGTGTATGTCGGGATGAAGGACAGAAAATGCAACGAACTGGGAATAAGGTCCGTTCAGATCGTACTCCCCGAATCCACCACCCAGGCGGAGCTCATCTCCAAGATCGAGGAACTCAATTTCGATTCCAATATACACGGGATCCTCGTCCAGCTCCCCCTGCCCGAACACATCAGCCAGTCGGCCGTCATAAGGGCTATATCCCCTTCCAAGGACGTCGACTGCTTCCATCCGTTCAATCTGGGACGTATGATCATCGGTGAGGCGGAGTTCCTTCCCGCGACCCCTGCCGGCATCCGCGAGATGATCCGTTACTACGGTTTCGAGACCGCCGGCAAGCATGTGGTCATCGTCGGCCGCAGCAACATCGTGGGCAAACCGCTTGCAAACATACTGATACAGAAAGGCGAAGGCGCCGATGCCACAGTGACCGTGGTCAACTCCCGCACTTCGAACATAGAGGACTACACCAGGGCCGCAGACATCCTGATCGTGGCGATCGGCCGTCCGCGCTTCATAAAGGCGGACATGGTGAAGGAAGGCGCCGTCGTCATCGACGTCGGTACCAACCGCATCTCCGACCCGTCGGCCAAGAACGGCAGCAGACTGGTCGGGGACGTGGATTTCGACGCTGTGAAGGAACACGTCTCGGCGATAACCCCCGTTCCCGGGGGTGTGGGTCCGATGACCATCTGCATGCTCATGGCCAACACGGTCAAGGCTGCTGAAATGGGGGTTAAAGAATGATCAACGAGTGTGAGGAACACGGATATTTCCGTAAGGACAGATGCCCCGTATGCGGACGCAACGGGAAATTCGTAATGACTGATATCCAGGTCGAGAAACTGGGACGTTTGATGGCCGCCATCCTGCGTCACGGAAAGTTCTCCCCCGAGATGAGCGACCAGGGTTATGTGAGCATCCACTGGATCGTCGAGAGCATCCGCAGCCACAATCCGCGTGCGAAATGGCTCAAACCGTACCACATCGATGCGCTCGCCCTCACCGATCCGAAGGGAAGGTATCAGATCCGCGGCAACTCCGTCCGTGCCACCTACGGCCATACCATCAAGCTCAACCTCTGCCTGCCGACAGAGAATGTTCCAGCGCACCTCTACTATCCCGCACCCTCTGAGGACGTCGACGGGATCCTGGACGAAGGTCTTCTGCCCACCGACAGGGCGATGGTCCACCTGTCCGCCACTTATGATGACGCACTCTCCGCCGGCGAGGCGAAGATGGACGAGCCTGTTCTCCTCGAGATCGACACCGCCAAGTGCGTGGAGGAGGGATTCACCATCGGAAAGGCGTCGAAGACCGTGTTCCTGTGCGACAAGGTGCCCGCGGACTGTATCACCGTCGTCACGGACGAGCCTCAGGGGGATGAGTGAATGGTCACCGTTCTCCGCCCGGACGAAGTACGCCAGAAATACGGCAAGATGTTCTGCAGGGGTTTCTTCACCATCGTTGACGAGAAACGCGGGAAGGCATGCATCGTCGAGAAGTGTATCTCCCGCGGTCCCGGAGAGTGGGATGTCGTCAACCGCAGGAAGACCGGCGGTGTTATCGACAACATCACCATGGACGGTTCCACTCTGGTCATGAAGGTCACCATCGGCGAGAAGGACCTGAAGTTCGGTCCTGTGTCCGCGGACATCGGAGGACAGGGTCTGAAGGCCTTCAAAGTGGAAGGCGACGAGGTCAGGACCACCTGGTACGGCATCGCCGGAGCCTCCGTAGGTATCGGGGCCTGCATCCCCCAGTGCGAGGATGTCATCAGGACCGAATATCCCGACGATTTCAAGATCGGAGGCGGACACGAGGCCCACGTGGACATCATCACCCCCAAACTCGTCCGCGTGGTCATCGGGGTCGACGACACCGACACCAAAGAGAAAGGAGCCACCTGGGTCACCGCACTTTCCATGGCGCAGGAATGCACCATCGGGCACTTCCTTGAGCACAAGATCATCCAGCTCAACCCCAAAGCACCCAACAAGACCACCAACTGCTGTTCCTCCGCGGTCACTTTCGCCGTCAAGGAAGAGGACGTCTCCAGGCTTGTGGAGTACTGTTATGATTACGTCAAGAAGCACTCCTATTCCACGGATGCGGTCATGACCGTGTTCCAGGGACTCACCGTGCCTGAAAAGCTCACCAAATTCGGATGGAGCGCAAAATCCGTGATGTACAAGGTGGAAGATGCTGAGAAGATCGCAGCCGAATGCGGAGTGCAGATCATCAGCGTCACCGGTACCGGAGGTCTCATCGGTGCCGTCGCAGCCATCGGATGCGTCGATCTGGGGCCCGAGGCCGCGGACGTCGACGAGGAGTGAAACCGATGTCTTTCCGCGAGGTCCTGTCGAAACCGTTCTACAACAGATACGAACGCCGTCTCGAGAAGGAGGTCCGTCCCGGTCCGATCCCTAAGCACATAGGCATCATTATGGACGGAAACCGCCGTTACGCCAACGAATATCTCGATTCGGACATCGGTGAGGGCCACCGCCTGGGTGAGAAGAAGATCGAGTCCGTCATGGAGTGGTGTCTCGACCTCGGTGTCAAATACATCACGTTGTTCGCGTTCTCCTCCGAGAATTTCAAGAGGGATAAGGATGAAGTGGAGTTCCTGATGGACCTGGCGGAATCCTCGTTCTATCAGATGGCGGACAATCCGAAGATCCACAATCACAAGGTAGCCATCCGTGCCCTCGGCAACCTCGACGCTCTGCCCGAGGAGGTCAACAAGGCCATCAATTACGCGTATGAGCGCACAAAGGACTACTCCGACATGGTCATCAACATCTGCCTCGCATACGGCGGAAGGCAGGAGATCATCCAGGCCGTGAAGGAGATCTCCTCGAAGATCCAGGCAGGAAATCTGGATGTCGAGGATATCACAGAACAGATGTTCTCCGAGCATCTTTACACCGGGAATCTTCCCGATCCCGACCTCATTCTCCGTACCTCCGGGGAGGTCAGGGTGTCCAACTTTCTGCTGTGGCAGCTGGCATATTCCGAGCTCTATTTCACGGACGTCTATTGGCCCGGTTTCAGGCGTATAGACCTCCTCAGGGCGATAAGGTCGTACCAGCAGCGCAACCGCAGATTCGGAGAGTGAGTCATGGCACATTACGACATGGTTTTCCTGCACGCACCCAGCGTGTACGATTTCAGAAAGAAGCCTATATTCTACGGGCCGGTGAGCGATGTCATCCCGTCATCTCCCGTGTTCGAGATGTACCCCATAGGATTCATGACCATCTCGGCCCACCTTATCCAGGCGGGTTACCGTACGAGGATAGTCAACATCGCAGGACAGATGCTGGCCGATGAGAAGTTCGATGCCGAACGCAAGATCAGCAGGCTCGATGCCGATGTCTTCGGTATCGACCTCCATTGGATGCCCCACGCCCACGGTGCGATAGAACTGGCGAAGATCGTCAAGAAATACCATCCCAACGCTAAGGTGGAGTTCGGAGGACTGACCTCCTCATACTTCTACGATGAATTGATCCGCAGGCCTGAGATCGACTTCGTGATGAGAGGGGACACCACCGAGGTCCCCACCGTCAAACTGCTCGACGCCCTGAACAAAGGCCACGATCTGTCCCTGGTGCCCAACCTTGTTTGGAAGGACGAAGAGAGCAATATCCACGACAACGGGCTCACCTACAGCCTCACCTCCCTTGACAGCGTGATCTTCGATTACGGGGTCATGATCAAGAACGTCATGCGCACACTTGACGTGTCTGGGTCATTGCCTTGGAAGGCCTGGGCGACGACCCCTCTGACCTCTGTTTTCACGGTCAGGGGATGTTCCATCAATTGTGCCGAATGCGGCGGTTCCCATTATGCCAACGGAAAGGTCGTCTGCAGGAATGCTCCCGCATTCCGCAGTCCCAAGAAACTGGCGGAGGACGTAGCGGGCATCAACAATTACATGAAGGCGCCTATTTTCATCGTCGGAGATCTGAGGCAGGCCGGCATGAAATATGCGGACGAGTTCCTCAAGGAGGTCCACGAACTCGACGTGGACAACCACTTCGTGATCGAGCTCTTCAACGGCGGCAATGCAGAGTATTTCCGCAAGTGCGACCATGCGTTCCATGCGGGTTGGAGCATCGAATTCTCCCCCGATTCATACGACGAATCCGTACGTCTGGCACTTGGTAAACCCTACACCAACGACGCCATCGAGAAGACCCTTCCCGCCGCCTTTGAGAACGGCTGCAACAGGTTCGATATGTTCTTCATGACCGGACTTCCGCAGCAGACCCGCGAGTCCGCATTGGACTCGGCAAAGGGTGCCAAGAAGCTCTGGGACTGTGTCAAAAAGGACGATGCGCTGTTCATTTATGATTCTCCGTTCGCACCGTTCGTCGATCCCGGAAGCAGGGCCTTCGAAGAGCCCGAGAAATGGGGTTACAAGCTCCGTGCAAGGACCCTGGAGGACCACAGGAAACTTCTGGACAATCCCTCCTGGAAGCACGTCCTCTCTTATGAGACCGTGTGGATGAGCCGCGACGAGATCGCCGAGACATCTTATGATGCTGCCATCGAACTGACGAACAGGGAGATGGAGTCGGGGCGTCTTACCGAAGAGGCGGCCAAGCTGAGGAACGAGCGTACAGAGAACGCCCGTGCGATGATGCACACCATCGACGAGGCTATGGAATTGAAAGACCCAGAAGAGCGGAATGCGCGTCTGTGGTCGATAAAAGACGAGGGTGTCCGTCTGATGGATTCCACCATCACGGACAAGAACGACCTCGATTGGAGGACCGGTTCTATCTGGTCCAATGCCCCCCGGGTCGCGCTCGGACTGGTGAAGAGTTTCTTCCACCACTGAACGTGATCCCGGGTGTCTGGAACATCACTCTTTTCCCATTTCGACGGACCTTTTGACACACGCATCCACACAGTGGATCATGGTGTCCTCGAAGTGTTCGTCGCGGAGGACCTTTACGCCTTCGATGGTGGTTCCTCCGGGGGAACATACGCCGTCGACGAGGGCGTCCGTCTTCATTCCGGACTCCAGGACCATCTTTCCCGCTCCGATCATGGACTGGGCGGCCAACACGGTGGCCTGTTCCTCGGAAAGACCGTATTTCATACCTGCGACGATGAGCGCATGGGCGGCCATGTAAAGGTATGCAGGGGAGCTTCCGCAGATCCCGGTCACCGCATCGAGCTCGGATTCCTTCACTTCCACAGCGAGTCCGATTGCCGAAAGGACGGTCTTCACGACCTCTTTATCGGCATCGGTGCAACCGTCGCCCATAACATACCCAGCAGCGCCTTCCAGGACCATGCAGCAGTGGTTGGGCATGACCCTGACGATCCTCGCCTCGGGGGCGAGGGACTGGAGGGAACTGAGCTTCACACCGGCTGCGATGCTGATCAGAAGCTGTCCTTTTTTGACCGAGAATCCTTCCTCTTTGAACAGCGAGGCGATGTATTTCGGCTTGATCGCAAGCACGATCACATCGGCGAGATCCTGTATTTCCGTGGCCTTGGAAAACATTCTGATTCCGTACTTCTGGGACATTCTGTTTCTGGTGGCCTCGGAGGGGGCACAGGCGACTATCTCGTCCTTGCTGTAGACGTTCTTGGCGATCAGCCCGTCGATCATGGCCCCGGCCATTCTGCCGGCACCGACGAAACCTATCTTGGCTTTCATGCCCCGCCTACCCTGTTCCATCGATAAATAGATGGCTATATTCAGATAAGAATATTAATTTTTTAAAATATTCTCGAAATCGGGACCTTTATAAATAGAAATTTTCGTCCGAATGCTCTTTTATTATATACAAAAAAATCATCGGCAACGTAATGTCACTAATCGCAAGCTATCTGCCCTTCTTATTCGTTGGGATTATATCTCTTGGTTTTGCGCCTTTGGCATGGCTGGTTTCGAGGTTCATCAGACCCTCGCAATCAACGAAGTGGACGGAGGAGACATACGAGTGTGGTTCGGTTCCTATCGGCGATGCTCGTGTCCAGTTCAGGTTCCAATACTACGCATTCGCTCTGATTTTCGTGGTATTTGATTTGGTCGTGACATTCCTTATGATCTGGGCAGTTGCCTTTGCCGGACTTTCCGACGCTGCAACCGTATGGATGCTCCTGTTCCTCGCTATCATGCTTATCGGCGTAGCCTACGCACTGAAAAAGGAGGAAGAAATATGGATATGAGCCTCTACCCTCATGCTGTTGCCATGAGCGCTAACGAGTTTATGTCGTGGTCTACCGCGATCATCAACGACCTTATCAGCTCTGGTACCAGGAGGACCATAGACAAGCTCACGGGACCCATCTGGTCCTGGGCAATGAAGAACTCCATGCACCCTCTTCACTGGGGACTCGCATGTTGTGCTCTGGAGATGGCACAGGCTTCCGCACCCCGTTTCGACGCGGAGCGTTACGGAATGATCTACAGGTCATCCCCCAGGCAGACCGATATCCTTCTCGTCAACGGCTGGATCTCCAAGAAGATCCGTAATGACATCAGGAGGCTCTGGGAGGAGATGCCCGCCCCTAAGTGGGCGGTCGCCATGGGCGAGTGTGCAATCTCCGGAGGACCTTGGTACGATGCATACAACTGTATCCAGGGACTCGACCAGATCGTTCCGGTGGACCTTTACATCCCCGGATGCCCCGTCAGGCCTGACGCAATGATCGACGGTTTCATGCTGCTTCAGAAGAAGATCGATGACTACTTCAGAAGAGGAGCTCTCCTCAAGGACGATCAGGGGTTCTGAGATGAATCTAGAAATTCGTGAATATCAGGACTCTTGGGAAGCCGAGATCAAATCGAAGCTCGAGGCACAGTTCCCCGGCAAGATCACTGTCACCAAGACCGAGACCCGCAGGGTCTACGCCAAGGTCACCGACAAGGCCGACATCAAGGCCATCTGCAAGTTCATCCAGGACGATCTGTCCTTCGAGCACATCAACTGCCTCTGCGGCGTTGACTACCCTGCCGAGAACAAGATGCAGGTCGTCTACGATATCGACAACTACACCTATTACAGAGGCGTCATCCTCGAGCTCGAAGTGGATGTCCCGTACGACGATCTCCACGTCGAGACCGTCTCCGACATCTGGGGCGGTGCCAACTGGCACGAGAGGGAGACCTGGGAGCTCTTCGGAATTGTCTTCGACAACCACCCGAGGCTCGAGAGGCTTCTCACCCCCGAGACCTATGAGTTCTTCCCCTTCAGGAAGTCTTACAAACTCAGGGAGGCTAAATGATGACCGACGAAAAGAATACCCAGATTCCTGACGCACAGGCTATTGCAGAGGGAGCAGAGGTCACCAAGGACATGGTGGACGCTTACAAGGCATCCTCGACCATGGATATGGACAAGATGTGGATCACAATGGGTCCGCAGCACCCCTTCTCGCACGGTCTCTGGACCCTTAAGATCCAGGCTGACGGAGAAATCGTTACCGATGCCGATCCTATCGTAGGATATCTGCACAGGGGATGGGAGAAAGAGGTCGAGAACAGGACCTACCCCAAGATCATCCCTATGGCGGACCGTCTCTGCTACGCGGCATCCATGATGTACACCCACCTTTTCTGCATGACCTGTGAGAAGGCACTCGACGTCGAGATCCCTGAGAAGACCAAATACATCCGTATTATGGCCGATGAGATCAACCGTCTCCAGTCCCACCTCATGTGGCTCGCAGCTGTAGGTACCGACCTCGGTAACTACACCGCTTTCCTCTGGGCTTCCAGGGAAAGGGAGTACTGGATGGATATGAACGTAAGGCTCTGCGGAGCAAGAAGCACCACCAACTATCCCCGTATCGGAGGAGTCAGGAACGATGTCTATGACATAGACCCAGACCTCGAAGGCGAGGAGAAGAGCAGGTTCCTCAGGGACATCATCAGGTGCTGCGACCACTTCGACAAAGCACTTTGGGAGATCATCACCCTTATCGACAACAACTCCACCTTCACCTCAAGGATGATCGGAAACGGAATCATCTCCAGGGAACAGTGTGCCAACCTCGGTATCACCGGACCTGCAATGAGGGGAACCGGAGTCGATTTCGATGTCCGCCGTGACGACCCCTATGACGGTTACGAGAATGTCGACTTCGATGTCCCAGTGCTCACCGCAGGAGATTCCTACGCAAGGTACATGATCAGGAACGAAGAGATGTTCCAGGCAACCAGGATCATCAGGCAGTGCGTCGACAAGATCAGGGCCCTCGGAAAGAACGCGCCCTACAGGCTCAAAGTACCCACCAAGATCCCCGCCGGCAAGACCTACTGCCGTATCGAGGACTGCCGTGGAGAGGCCGCCATGTACCTCGTTTCCGACGGTACCGACCACCCCTACAGGCTGAAGGTCCGCAGTGCCATCTTCGTCAACGTTTCAGCTTCCAAACAGCTGCTCACCGGATGCAGGATCGCAGATGTTCCTGTCATCATGGCTATGATCGATATGTGTCTCGGAGAGACCGACAGGTGATATGATGGCCTATTCAAGTATTATCGACTGGGTCACTGGAGCCTATTCCCAACACGGATGGGCAGACCCCCTGTGGGCCAACCCCTACTACCCCTTCGGCGAAGGTGTCTACAACCTTCCTTACGACATCGGAATGAAACTCTGGAACATCATCGGTGGAACCATCGCATGGCTCCTCAACCTACTGTTCCCCGGCAACGACGTCTCCACTTGGCTCGTCTGTGATATGACGAACAACCTGCTGGCACTTGTCCTCTTCATGCTCGTCATCTTCATCGTGGCGTTCGTGGCGGTCCTGGTATCGCTATGGGAGGAACGTAAGTGTCTCGGTAGAGGTATGGACCGTCGCGGTACCATGATCGGTATGTGGGGATTCCTGCAGTGTGTCGCCGATGGTCTCAAGACCTTCATGAAGGACAACGTCTACTCCAAGAAAGTCGACAACATGACCTACTGGTGGACCGTCGCCCTCATCATCGGAACCTCCGTCCTCATCGACTGTATGGTCCCCCTGTCAACCAGGTGGTTCGTCGTCGACTATGATGCGGGACTTCTGATCATCATGGGTCTTTACGCACTGGCACCTTTCTTCATCCTCGTTTCCGGATGGTCCCAGAACAACAAATACTCCCTTATCGGAGGAATCAGGGCCGCGGAAATGATGATCTCTTACGAAGTGCCTATGCTCATCATCATCGCAACCGCCGCACTTCTCGCCGGTTCGCTCAACATCAACGATATCGTGATGGCACAGACCGAACACTTCTGGTACATGATCCCGATGTTCGTCGGATTCGTCACCTTCGTCATGTGCGCCACTGCTGAGGCAGAGCGTGCACCGTTCGACCTTGCAGAAGCAGAGTCCGAGCTTGTCGAAGGATGGCAGACCGAGTACGGAGGTATGAAGTGGGGTCTTATCATGCTCGCAGACTACCTTAGAGGAGCATGTTCCTGCGGTATGATCGTTCTCCTGTTCTGGGGAGGCTGGAACCTTCCGTTCACGGAATGGACATACTTCGTCGGAGAAGGATTCCATCAGAACTTCCTCTGGTGGTTCCCCGCTCCCGAGCTTACCTTCCTGCTCAAGGCCTGGTTCGCATTCTTCCTCATGATCGCTATCAGGCTCGGTGTGGGCCGTGTCAGGACCGACTCCATCCTTAACCTCGGTTGGAAGGTCTTCATGCCCCTCGCTATCTTCAACCTGGTAATCGTGATCGTCCTCAAGACGTTCGCCGGAGGTGTGTTCTGATGGCTACCATGGAATATATTGAGAAATACAGGGACGGAAGGCACAAGTGCTGGAAGGACCTCTGGATCGTCAGGCCTATCCTGCTTACCATTAAGCTGATGGTCAAGACCACAGTCCACAGGCCTATCACCGTCCTCTATCCTTACGAGGCCCTCTGGAACCCCGACAATTACCGCGGGCGCCCTGGGCTTGATTTCAACAAATGTCTCGGATGCGGAATGTGCGTCAAGTACTGCCCCTGCACCGCGATCATCCTCGTTGAGACCCCTGACGACGCGGGCAACCCCGTGAAGCGCCCCCAGATCAACATGGGAAGGTGCTCCTTCTGCGGTTACTGCGCAGAATACTGCCCCGTCGATGCAATGACCGTCACTCCCGAAGTGGAACTCGCCGAGTACACCAGGGCCGACCTTATCTACGGCCCCCGCAGGCTCGCCTACGACAAGACCACCGAAGGAATGAAGGTGAAGAATGAAGTCACTCTTCTTTCCGACTACAAGAACGGACAGGGAGAAGTAAGGCACAGTTTCTTCGGACTCGACACTCCCGAACTTGACGGTTCGAAGTGCATCAGCTGTAAGAAGTGCCAGAAGGTCTGTCCTGTCGGTGCGATCACCATGATCGAGAAAGGAAAGAACGCCAAAGGAAGGCCCATCCTGTGGCCTGAGGTCGAGGCCGGCAAGTGCGTCTCCTGCGAGAACTGCATCGAAGCCTGCCCCAAGAGTGCCCTTACACTTAAAGAGGTGTACTGATGGCAATTATTGAAGACATTTGGAACGGGTTCTGTGACTTCGCGAACTATGTATGGTGCAACGGAGACCTGCTCGCATTCCTTATTGTGGCAGCGATCAGCGTCGCCGCAGCAATCTTCGTCATCTACGACAGGCTGCCTGTCCACAGTGCATTCTATCTTGCACTCGTGTTCGTCACCGTCGCTGTGACCTACTTCTTCCTTGAAGCCGAGTTCATAGGCGTCGTACAGCTGCTTGTCTACGTCGGTGCGATCACCATCCTGTTCGCGTTCAGTATCATGCTGACCCGCAGGTACATCATAGAGGAGGATTACGACAATGATGAGTAAAAGAGCCGGAGCTGGCATAGGCGTTGCAATTGTTCTGCTCGCCGCCCTCGGAGTCTGCATCTTTGCGACCTCCTGGGATGGCATGGACACTCAGCACTCCATCCCCTTCAACGGAGAGGACGGAGGCAATGCAGATTCCGCATACATTGACCCTGTCGATGAAGACAAGGGCCTGAAAGAAAATTCGTTGAACTATCAAGTGTTTGAACATTACGGACCCCTTCTGATCATCCTGGCACTGCTCATGTTCGGTGCTATGGTCGGGGGTATTTGCATCTCAAGAGAGGAGAATGAAACCGATGATACCGATTGAGTACTTCCTCGCTTTCGCTGCAATCCTGTTCGTAATCGGAGCCTACGGTGTTATGGTTAAACCCAACACCCTGATCGTGCTGATGTGCACTGAGCTTATGCTCAATGCGGCAAACATCAACTTCGTCGCGTTCGCCTCGTTCCTCAACGACGCCATGGGACAGGTCATGGTCATCATGACTATCTCCGTCGCAGCCGCTGAGGTAGCGGTCGGTATCGCTATCCTGCTGAACGCGTACAAGGTCAGAAAGTCGACCAACGCTGAAGATCTCACATCCATGAGGTGGTAAAGATGCTGTTCATGCAATACACATGGCTCATCCCGCTCATCCCCGTGCTCTGCTTCGCAATTGTGGGATTCCTCGGTTCCAAGATGGGTAAGAAAGCCCACTACGGAGGATACATCGTCATCTTCGGTACCGCGCTTTCCTTCATCATCGCACTGCTCGTTACCCTTGAGTACACTGGATTCATCGGTGACGGTAACTACTACCCGAACGCATATGAAGAACACATCAGCTGGTTCTCGATCGGTGACTTCACCCTCACCTTCGGATTCTACATCGACATCCTGGCATGCCTGATGATGCTCTTCGCATCCTTCATCTCCACGATGATCTTCATCTACTCCCTCGGCTACATGGGAGGATATGAGGACGACTACCAGCTTTCCAGGCAGAGGAGGTACTTCGCAGAAGTCGCACTCTTCCTTACCGGAATGCTCGGACTCGCAGTCTCCAGCACCCTGCTCGAGATGTTCATCTTCTGGGAGATCATGGGTCTCTGCTCCTACCTCCTTATCGGATTCTGGAGCTTCAACCACCCCGAGGGCGATGACAAGGCCGACAACGCCGCTTCCGCAGCAAAGAAGGCTTTCCTCGTCACCAGGATGGGAGATGTCTGTCTCATGGGTGGACTTTTCGTCCTCTTCTTCGCCATGAACGGTCACCTCGAGTACACCTATGTGTTCAACGCTGACAACCTCGCGGCAGCCTTCAACGAGAACTCCGGACTTCTCACCCTCGCATCCTTCCTTATCTTCGGAGGTGTGATCGGTAAATCCGCTCAGTTCCCCCTGCTTGACTGGCTTCCCGATGCAATGGCCGGACCTACCACCGTATCCGCACTTATCCATGCGGCAACCATGGTCAAGGCCGGTGTCTACCTCGTCGCAAGGGCATTCCCGCTCTTCGTCCTCGACTCCAACGTCATGCTCTTCGTCGCCATCATCGGCGGATTCACCGCGTTCTTTGCCGCAACCATGGCTCTGAACAACATGAACATCAAGAAGGTCCTGGCGTACTCCACCCTGTCTCAGCTCGGTTACATGTTCCTCGCTCTCGGTGCGGGAGGATACCTTATGGCTAACTCCATCGACATCGTCGGAGGACACATCGTCGTCGAGAACGCCGCACACTTCGCTGTCGGTGCCCTCGGATTCGCAGCCGGCTGTCTCCACATGGTCAACCACGCTTTCTTCAAAGCACTGCTCTTCCTCTGTTCCGGATCGGTCATTCACGCCAACGGTACTGAGGATATGCGTCTCATGGGCGGACTTCACAAGAAGATGCCCAAGACCTCGATCACCATGCTCATCGGATGTCTCTCCATCGCAGGATTCCCCTTCTTCGCGGGATTCTTCTCGAAGGACCTTGTCCTTGATGTCGTCTTCGACGTCTTCAACGACACCGCGACCTCTGTCGAGTACGTGTTCCTGATCCTCTGGATCCTCGGAATCATCACCGCATTCATGACCGCATTCTACATGTTCAGGCTCTGGTTCATGACCTTCATGGGAGAATACCGCGGACACCACTGCCATGGAGAATCCCCTGCATGCATGACCGTTCCCCTCATGATCCTCGCTGTCCTCGCATTCGCATCCGGTTTCGTCCTGATGCTCGGATGGGACAATGTCTTCTCTCCGAAGATTGCAGGCGACCTCTGGATCATCGGAAGCTGGGCCAGGCCCAACGCCGGTATGCACTGGCTTGAAGAACTCTTCACCAACTGGAAGACCTATGTGACCATCGTTCTCGTCATCGTCGCCATGGCACTCGCCTACTTCGTCTACGTCAAGAAGGCATTCGTGCCCAAGGGCGAGACCAAGCTCGAGAAATGCGCACTCTACCGCGTCATCTCCAACAGGTACTACTTCCCTGAGCTGTACAACCAGATCTCCTGGAAGGCCGGTTACGGAATCGCAAAGGGAGTCGACTTCTTCGACAAACAGGTCATCGACGGAACCGTCAACGGACTTTCCAACGCTGTCGTCGGTAGCGGTGACCTTCTGAGCAAGGCTCAGGACGGTAACCTCCACACCTACGCGTCTGTCGTCGTGGGCGGTGTTGTGTTCCTGTTCGTCATCGCAGCGGTTCTCTTCTACTACCTTGGAGGTCTGTTCTGATGTCCATTGAAAACATGGTGCTTCCCGCACTCATCCTCATACCCCTGCTCGGTGCAATCATTACGCTCTTCATGGGCGGAAAGAGGCAGAAATACGCCCTTTCGGTCGCACTCGTGTTCACTGTGATCACTCTTGTGCTCTCACTCCTGCTGATGATCACCAACACCGGAGATCTCAGCAAGTTCGATGTCAACTATGAATGGATCAACGCCGCCGGACTCAAGATGTCCATCATCCTGAAGGTCGACGGACTCAGCATCCTCATGGTATTCCTCACCGCACTGCTCGAAGTCCTCGCCATCGCGTTCACCTACAAGGAGACCGACAGGCCCCACTACTTCTACGCTCTGCTTCTGGCCATCGAGGTCGGACTGATGGGTGTGTACCTCTCTGCGGATTACTTCCTCTTCTACATCATGTGGGAGGTCAGTCTGATCCCGATGTACTTCCTCATCTCTTGGTACGGAGGACCCAGGAGGCACTACGCTGCCATCAAGTTCTTCATCTACACCCACGTCGCATCCCTCGTGATGCTGATCGGTATCTTCTGCCTCGCATTCCAGGCAGCCAACATCGCCGGAACCGGTGTTGTTGACTTCAGCTTCGAATTCGTCAAGCAGTACATCGGATCCGCCGACAAGGTGTTCCAGGCTCTCGTCTTCGGACTCCTGTTCTTCGGATTCATGGTCAAGATGCCTTCCGTGCCCTTCCATACCTGGCTTCCCGACGCACACGTCGAGGCGCCTACCGCCGGATCCGTCCTGCTGGCAGGTGTCATGCTTAAGATGGGTTCCTACGGTATCATCAGGGTCTGCATCGAGGCACTCCCCCAGGGAGCTGTCCAGTGGCAGTACATCGTCGTCGCCATCGGTATCATCTCCATGATCTACGGTGCCTACGCCTGTATCGCCCAGCGTGACCTCAAGAAGATGGTCGCATACTCCTCCATCAGCCACATGGGAATGGTCATGATCGCTATGGGTGTCGCCATGTCCGGCAACGCGGAGATCGCGAAGATCGGTATCGAGTTCGCAATCTTCCAGATGTTCGCACACGGTCTCATCTCCGGTATGCTCTTCCTTGTCTGCGGTACTGCAGGACACAACTTCGGAACCAGAGAAATTCCCCTCCTCGGCGGAATCGCCGGAAAGGTGCCTCTCTACGCGGCCTTCATGATGTTCGCGTTCATGGCATCCCTCGGACTTCCCGGACTCATGGGATTCTGGGGAGAGTTCGGAATCATCTGCGGATTCTACGACTGGCTCGTCCTGAACGACTGGATCGTACTCCTGGTGTTCTGTATGCTGTCCCTTCTGCTCACTGCAGGTTACTACCTGTGGGCCATGCAGAGGACGCTGTTCGGAAGACTCACCACCAAGCTCGACTTCGCTCACGTGCACGACATCGACGTCGTCGAGGCCGTCGTCCTCGGAGTCCTTGCCTTCGCAATCGTGATCTACGGATTCTGGCCCGACCTTGCACTCAGCTATGTCGAGGGCTACTCCGCTTACATTGGAGGTCTGTTCTGATGGATGTATCATTCTTAACCGATATCTTCGGACACTACACGGCAGCGCTCCCGATGCTCATCCTGATCATCGGCGCGATCATCATGCCCGCAGTGTACATGGGAACCAAGAAGAAAGCGCTGGCAACCGCCGTCGCCTCTGTCATCATTCTGATCTCTCTCGTGATCAACCTCTGCATGTTCTATGCAGATCCTGCGTTCTTCGCGGAGTTCGGAAAGTTCGGCGAGGCCGGCAGTGCATACAGCACCCTGTTCGCCTACACCAAGTTCAGCGGACTCCTGATCCTGCTCTTCCAGATCGTCGCATTCCTTGCGGTGTTCGTATCCGGATCCAGCCGTGAGGTCACCAAGCTCCACTACGGAGCCTACCTGTCCCTCATGCTGATCGCGACCACTGGAATGATGTTCGTCGCCGGAGCAAACGACCTCATCGGCATCTTCGTCGGTGTCGAGGCCGTCAGTATCAGCTCCTACGCCCTCGTCACCATGAAGAGGAAGGACCCCCGTGCCGCAGAGGCCGGTGTCAAGTACGTCATCATCGGTGGACTTTCCACCGCACTTACCATCTATGGTATCTCGATGATCTACGGATCCCTCCACACCTTCGTGATCGCGGACCTCGGCGATGCTCTTGCCAAGACCGGATACACCTGGGCGTTCGTCATCGGTGTCATCACCATGATTGCCGGTTACGGATTCAAGATCGCTGCAGCACCCTTCCACATGTGGGCACCCGATGTGTACGAGGGATCCCCGACCCCTGTGTCGATGTTCCTCGCCACCGGCTCCAAGAAGATGGGTCTTGCAGTGTTCTTCAAGATCTTCCTTGTGATGTTCATCGGCGCACACGTCGTCGGCGGACTCAACATCGAGGCTGTTCAGTATGTCTTCGCCATTATCGCGGCCATCTCCATGACCGTCGGTAACATCGTCGCCATCGCGCAGCACAACATCAAGAGGATGCTCGCATACTCCTCCATCGCGCAGGCCGGTTACATCCTGATCGCCATGGCAGTCATGACCCCGTATGCACTTACTGGTGGTCTGTTCCACATGTTCACCCACGTGTTCATGAAGGGAGGAGCATTCCTTGTCGTCGGCGCACTCATCTGTGCCGGTGTCGGTGAGAAGATCACGGACTACAACGGACTTGCCAAGAGGGCACCTGTCCTTGCATTCGCAATGATGCTGTTCCTCTTCTCGCTCGCCGGTGTACCTCCTCTCGCAGGATTCACTTCGAAGTTCGTCCTGTTCTCCGGAGCAATCTACGAGAACGGTGCTGTCTCCAGCTGGATCTGGCTGGCATTCGTTGCCATCCTGAACTCCGCCATCTCCCTTTACTATTATGTAAAGGTCATCAAGGCGATGTACATCGAGAAGCCCAACAGGGGCGCAGAGGGCAAGATCAAGGTCCCCCGCGCATTCGCTGTTGCAATTCTTATCTGTGCAGTGTTCGTCATTGTGCTCGGTATCTACCCCGACATAATCCTGACCCCCTGCCACGATGCGGTGTACGACGGTATCCTCAGCGGACTCACCCAGTACTTCTGAACGATCAGATAAACCCCTTACCGGCTTCGGCCGGGTCTCCTATTATAATATATTCTGAATATGCGGCGTGTCCGTTCGGTACCGGGAATTTCTTTTCGAAAGAGATCGCGCATTATTTTTCAAAATTGCAGGATTCTGATCGATATTTTCCAGATTAGAATTTTTGAAATCAATAAATTATATATATGAGCTGGATATAGTCAGTTTAGCCGAGCACCCCTAGAGGTGCAAGGAAATATGGAGAGCCAAGATCCCCGCCGGAGACCATCCGGACAAACGTGCACTCTTGGTT
>CAVGRR010000018.1:0-32982 GCA_963631655.1 Eggerthellaceae bacterium | reverse complement strand
TTCTCGTAAGTCTTGACGGTCTTTCCGTCTTCGACAAGGTTCACGGTGGCGCTGACCGTTTCGATCTTTGCATATACGACGGTATCTGCATCAAGTGCAACTGTGGAATCGTATTCCTTGGTCAGATCGGCATCGGTGTACCAGGTCAATTTCAGATTCTTGTTGGAAGATATGGGATTTTCGGGAGTGTAAGTCTTGCCTTTTTCCACTGCAATGTATGTGCTAACTCCGTCAACAACAGTTGTCAAAAGAACATAGCCTTCAGCCAACCTGTAGATCTGACCAGATCCGGAAAGTCCTATACAGTTACCTTTTGCAACTTTCTGGTATGAATTACCTGCAGATGCCTCTTTCACAATAACAATCTCGTCAGAAGTGACTTCATAGAATGCCCTATTCCCGGTTCCGAGGAAGGTCTTTCCGACAAGCATAGCCGCCCTTTCTTCTTCTGTAAGATAACCTGGTGGAGTCATTGGGAATGTTATCAGCTTGCCCGCAGCAGTATACAAATCTAAACCAATCGAGAAGGCAGATACGGTTTTCAGCGTGTCGGGGAAAGATACGAGTTTCACACCGCAGGTACCTAATGAAAGAGCTCCGGTAATCGACTCACACTTGTTAATAATCAATTCCTGCAGTTTTTCATTCATAATGCTAAATGTGCCCTCAGGAATTGACGAAATACCAGTCATTGTGACATTTTGCAATCTTATACAACTGTAAAACGTATTTTTTTCTGTGACTATGACATTCGGCAAACTCACGCTTGTCAGATATTTACTTCCATTGAAAACACCGGGAGAATCTACATTCCCAGAGTCCAAGGTTATAGTTGCATTAGGGTCCTCACATGTGATCTTCCATTCCGTATTGCTATTGGCATAACTCTGGAAACCTATACCAACGATCCTTTCAACAGTTTTAGGTATCACCACATCTGCAGTGCTTGAAGGATCTTTCAAATAGACTGTTTTTCCATCCAGACTTATACCCAGACCATTGACCCATTTCCAAAGTTTGAAATCCTCACCTAATGTAATTGTACAGTTCTTTGCATTGTAGAACATCTTTCCGTAACTGTACTCGGAATCACAGGTGACCTTGTTCAAGGTCAATGATGTTGCTCCACTGATATTTATCGCATAACTTCCGAGTTTTATTTCGGTCTCAGCACCCAAAGTTATTCCCGAGAATTTTATGCTCGAGCTACGGAATCCAGAATCCCCGATCTCTTTCAAAGAAGAAGGAAGAGTGAGGTTACTTAGGCCCTTACAATTGTAAAACGCATAGCTTCCGACAACTTCCAAACCTTCAGGCAGATTAATAGTCTTCAGACCAGAACAACCATCGAACGCATGATCTCCGATGGTTTTAACGCTATTCGGCAGAGTCACATTGGCCAATACAGTACATCCAATGAAACCTCCGACACAGGTAATCCCATCTTCAAGAGCCAATGTCTTAAGAGAAGTACAATAACCAAATGCAGAATAAGAAATGTCCTTGAGGGTCGAGGGGAGAGAGACTTCGGTTAATTTTGAACAATATGCAAATGCGGATCCTTCGATAGATTTCACACCGGACGCCACAATCACTTTTGTAAGATTCTGCTTGAAAAAGGCCTGAGGACCAATATTTTTGTTTAGGGTGATTTCTCCTGATACGGAACAAGCATAGATTATCTTGTCTGTAGCCTTCTCTACAAGCATATTATTTTCACAGAAGTAGGTTGTATTGTCCGAAGCAACAGTAAGCTCAGTCAATGTCGAGGGGAATGGTCCCTGGTCACGGATATTTGTTATTCCCAAAGAGGCGACTTTAGCTGGGATCATCAATTTTGTGATCGCTGTGCCAGTAAATGCATTACCTTGGATTTCAGTAAGTTTTGCTCCCAAAGTAAGTTCGCTCAGCTTGCTGCATCCATGGAACACACTGACACCGAGGGACACTACACTGTCAGGAAGGGTTATGCTAGTTAAACCGGTACAATCCCTGAACGCAGAAGAGGACAGGGTTTCAACAGCGGTACCGAGCTTCAGTTCGGTCAAAGAGGTACATTTTTGGAAAGCTGACGTACCTATGGACTTAAGCTCTGCAGGCCAATTTATAGTAGTTAATTTTGAACAATTCTGGAAGCTGCTTTCGCCAAGAATAGTCACAGTGTCGGGAAGGGTGACTTTTCCCAAGGAAGCACAATTGGCAAATGCATTGTTACTGACCTCGGTCAGTCCCTCTCCGATAACAACCTCTGCAAGCTGGGTACAGCCCGCAAACTGATTAGAAGCCATTGTGAACGAGGAACCGGTATTTAACGTAATTTTTGTCAATTTGGTGTTATTCTTAAAAACAGAATCTCCGATTGAATTGACAGTATATTTTTCGTTAGAATTAGTCACCTCCGCAGGTATTGTCACTTCGGTGACGGTATCACTGATGGCGGTGACTTTTGCATAGGTGCCGGATCCGCTTTCAGTGAGCGAATAGGTTATGCCATCAAGTGTTACACTGGTCTCTTCATTAGCAGCGGAAACATTCGAAACAACTATTCCAGATAATAAAAATAAAAATATTCCCGCAAAGCATATTTTCGTAAAGTTATTCATAGTCTCTCCCTCACTTGGTTAAAACTATCAAAAAGTCTTGAAATGGTGAATCAATGCCGTTATCTTACAACGGCACTGATCCAAGATTTCAAGGCAATGTAGGGAAAGGTGTAGGAACACTCATGTCAGCAGGAGACGGCCAAAAGACCATTCCGATATACTTGTATTCCACAGTAGTAAGTTCACCAAACACGTAATTGTTGAATGCCCAACTCCAGGCGCCTGCAGTATCCTGGATACCATGGTACTGTGCCCAATATATCCAAGATCCGTTGTCACCAGAATATGTTCCAAGTCCCAGGAAGGAGTTGAACCAACCATAGTCTGAAACACTGTACGTCCAATAAACCGGAGTCTCGCCCTCTTCAAAATCCATTGCAGCTACAAGTTCATTCTGTATGATGACTGCACATTTGAATGCATTGAGTGCATTGAATTCGACATTCGCACCCATCTTTGCAGCCACCTGGGCCTGTGTAACAGTGAGCCAGAATCCGTTGTTCAGCTGAGTAAGAGTAAGATTACTCGGGAGTACTAAAGAAGAAGTATAGTCGGATGCAGTAGTGTCGATTTTTATATAGAAATTAAACTCCGTAGCTGCTGCATCGGGAGAGGTCTGTACCGCCACAACAGCAGAAGCATAGTTGTTTGCATCAGCTGTTGCAACGATTTCGATCGATCCGACACCAGTAGCGGTCACAGTGACAGAAGTGTCTGTGACATTGCTGAAAGACACGGTGGCCTGAGGCGAACCGATAGCATTCGTGGACCAAACAACAGATGTTGCTCCAGAAGTACATCCGCTCATATTCACAGTGAAATTGAAGGAATTATGGGTCGTCGATTCAGTGTAAAGAACCACCTGCTGAGCATTAAGTGAAATATTACTGTTTCCAGTCAATGCATCAGAATCTTCCGATCCGGCAAGCGGAACTACGCAGAAAATCACCATTAAGGCAACAACTGCGGAAGCAATCGTTATAGTCATACTTTTTGTCATTTTAACACACCTTCACCTTGTAAAGATATACGATATGGTCCTATAACCCAATCGTCGTAATTAGTACTGCAGTTTGCAAATATATACTTATGGAGGGATAAACCAACACTCAAAACATAACTAAATTCGTATATTCTCCATAAATTGGTCACATATTTTGTATATACATTTTCTTTTATATGTAATAAAAATACAATTTGATCACGACCACAATATGAGGTCATTGAACAAGATTTATGCCCGAACCGTTCTCTAACCTGGCCTATTCTATTTATAATAACAGCCGATGGGCTTTTCATCGGCCGGTTAAGATAACCCCGGTCGGAGGAATTGCGATGATAAAGCAGATCCAAGGCAGTTATTCAGCTCCTAAATTGGAGAAAGAGGTTCAGGAACTCTGGGCCTCCGAGCACGCTTACGAAAAAACCAAAGAATCCAGGAAAGACGGGGAGAATTTCTACTTCGTCGACGGACCGCCCTATACCACCGGGTCCATCCACCTCGGAACGGCCATGAACAAGACCGTGAAGGATATCCTCCTCAGATACTGGAGGATGAACGGATACAATGTCCGCGACCAGCCCGGATTCGACATGCACGGACTTCCCATCGAGGTCCAGGTCGAGAAGAAGATCGGCGTGCATTCCAAGAAACAGATCATTGAAGAGATCGGTATCGACAATTTCATAAAGACCTGTCAGGAGTTCGCCCTGGGTCTTCACGGCACCATGACCGAGGCCTTCAAGAAACTCGGTGTATGGATGGACTGGGACAAGCCCTACCAGACCCTCAGGCTCGATTACATGGAGTCCGGATGGTGGACCGTCAAACAGGCCTACGAGAAAGGACTCCTCAAGGATTCCAGCCGTGTCGTCACATGGTGCCCCCGTTGCGAGACCGCACTTGCAGAGGCCGAGATCGACTACTCCGATGAGACCGACCCCACGGTCATGGTCAGGTTCCCCCTGAAAGATGACAAGGATGTCTCCATCCTCATCTGGACCACCACCCCCTGGACCCTCCCGTCCAACATGGCCGTCGCCGTCCACCCGGACGAGGTCTACGCCAAAGTGAAGATGTCCGGAGAGAAGGGGTCCGAGACCGTCATCGTGATGAAGTCACAGTGCGAATACGTGATGAAGGCCGGAGGATACGATTCGTTCGAGATCCTCGGAGAGAAGATGGGTAAGGACCTTGTCGGCATCAAATATCTCCCGCCTTTCGAGATCGATGAGAAATTCATCAAACCCACCGAATACACCTTCGCCGTCGTCAACGCGCTTTACGTCGAAAAGGACAACACCGGATGCGTCCACACTGCGCCCGGACACGGTCCCGACGATTTTGAAACCGGTAAGAAATACGGTATCCCCGCATTCTGTCCCGTCAACGAGGCGGGAAGGTACACCGACGAGTTCCCCCTGATGGCCGGAAAGAAGGTCAGGGCCATAAACGAAGATATCATCAAGGTCCTCCAGGAGAAAGGACTCATCTACAACGTATCCAAGATCAAACACAGGTACGGACACTGCTGGAGGTGCAAGACCCCCATCATCTACAGGAACACCCGCCAGTGGTTCATCGAGATCCCCAAGGTCAAAGACAAGATGCTCTCTGAGATCGACCGTGTCAAATGGGTCCCCGACTGGGCAGGTTCCGGAAGGGAGAAGAACTGGGTCGACGGCGCCAGGGACTGGTGCATCTCCAGGCAGAGGTTCTGGGGTATCCCCCTCCCTGTATGGGAATGTCCCTGCGGTGCCAAGAAGGTCGTCGGACAGTACGACGAACTGAAGGACGGAGAAGGTTACACAGAGGGCATGGACACCCACAGGCCCTGGATCGACAAGGTCACATTCAAATGTCCCAGCTGCGGCGGGACCATGCACAGGGTCCCCGATGTCCTCGATGTCTGGTTCGACTCCGGTGTCGCCTCCTGGGCAGACCTCGGATATCCCCACAAGAAGGACGAGTTCGAGAAATGGTGGCCTCCGAAGTTCATCGTCGAGGCACACGACCAGACCCGCGGATGGTTCTACACCCAGCTTGCCGCAGGTGTCGTCTCCTTCGACAGGGCACCTTACGACGAGGTCATGATGCACGGATGGATGCTCGACTCCAAGGGAAGGAAGATGTCCAAATCCCTCGGAAACGTCGTGACCCCCGAAGAGGTCATCGAACAGTACGGTGCGGATTCCCTCAGGTTCTACATGATCAGCGCCAACGCCCCCTGGGAGGACACCTCCTTCCAGAAGCTCGGACCCAAGGACGCATGGAAGGTCCTCAACACCTACTGGAACGTTGTGAACTTCGCCTCCATGTACATGGCGCTCGACGGATTCAACCCCGACGAGTATTCTCTGGAATCTATGAAGGCCCTCCTCAGCGACGAGGACAAATGGATGCTCTCCAGGACCGAGAAGATGAAGATGGCGGTCACCGAGGCCATCGAGACCCGTGAACTCCACAAGGTCGCCCGTGCCCTCACCGACTACATCATGGAAGACCTCTCCCGCTGGTACCTCCACCTCGTGAGGGACAGGAGCTGGGACGAGGAGTCCACCGATGCCAAGAAAGCCGCTTACTTCACCCTGTACAGGTCGATCATGTCCGTTGCAATTGTAATGGCCCCGATCTGCCCCCACATCACCGACAGGATCTACACATCCATGGGAGGAAAGCTCCTGACCGTCCACATGGAGGACTGGCAGAAGGGAGATGCATCCCTCATCGACGAGAAGCTCGAACACAGCATGGCCCTCATCCAGAAGATCAACGCTGTCATCGCCAGCGAAAGGGAGAAGATGGGCTCTAAGAAGAGGTGGCCTCTCAAGGCCGTCTGCATCTGCGGAAACGACGAGTCCGTCAACGCCGACGTGAAGCGCTTCCACGACATCCTGGCACAGCAGGTCAACATCAAGGAGATCGATTACCTCGCACCCGGAAGCAAGCCCGCTTTCAAGGCCGAACCTGTCGACTTCGGAGAGGGTTCCCTGTTCATCGACGCCACCATCACGCCCGAGATCGAGGCGGAAGGATGGGGAAGGGACCTCATCAGGGCCATCCAGCAGATGAGGAAGACCATGAAGCTCGATGTGGAGGAGTTCATCTTCTGCGACGTGAAGGCAGAGGAACACCTCGTCTCCCTCTTCCGCGCATGGGAGGACCACATCAGCGGAGAGGTCCGCGCCAAGAAGATAACATTCACCGACGAACCCGCCGGAGAATGCGTGCAGGACCTGGAGATCAACGGTAAGACCGTTACCGTCGGTGTCTCCTCCAGCAAGATCTGAAACTACTTATGGGGGCATCACCCCCATTTCCTTTTCTACCTAAGAATACGAAGTTCAAAAGACCCAGACAGATCTGTTGGCCTCTGAACTGGAAAGTTTCAATAACCCTCTTTCTCCAGGAATTCCCTGAGTGAACAGCAGATCACTCCGCTGTCCGTGACCCCGCGGTATGCTCCCGGATCCATCATGACCACGTACTTCGGGAAACTGTCTTGAATCCTATTCAGATTTCCGAATTCCCTGTCAAACGTCTTCTGGCTGTCGATCATCGAACAGACCTGAACATAGACCCTCGTTCCGTCTCTGACGGCCACGATATCTATCTCCCTGCCATTATAATCACCGACATACACACCATAACCTCTGTACATCAGTTCGGTAAAGATGATGTTCTCCATGTGTCCGGAGATATCTTCGGGCCTGTAACCGAGCAGTGAATGCTTCAGACCCAGGTCCGTGACATAATATTTGTGCTTGTTCTCGAGGACCCTTCTGCCTTTCAGATCGAAGACATCGGCACGTATGATGAGGTTCGCCGCTTCCAGATACCCGATGTATTCGTTCACGGTATCGACGGTGGTCTTTGAACCCGCAGATCTCAGGGTGGCATGGATCTTATTGGAGGAGACATAGCTGCCGAGGGTGGAAACTATGGTGCGGTAGACATCCCTCAGAAGCACGGAATTACGTATTCTAAACCTCTGTTCGACATCTTTTGAAAGGATCACTTCAGTGATATCCCTCACTGTCTGCATGCAGGACCTCTCAGGCATGTCCGAGACCCACAGAATAGGAAATCCCCCGATATGCAGGTACCTGTCCAGAATATCCTTCTCCGGCAGAAAACATTCCGCAAAAACCCTGCATTCCCCATACGACAGAGGAAGCATGCGTATACGGTTGTATCTGCCGCCGAGATGGGTGGTATACTCGGATGAAAGCAGATTGGAGTTCGAACCTGTCAGATAAATATCGAACATCCTTCTGGCGATGAGATCGCGTATCGCAAGTTCCCATTTCTCGATGTTCTGGATCTCATCTACTATCAGGACGTTGTCCGCCCCTTCTTTGTATTTAGATTCGATATATGTGATGAGCTTCTGCCAATCATTCAGTTCAGAAAATTCGTAGAGCTCTGTGTTTATGAAGACGACATTGGCATCGGTCAGACCGCGACGATATAGTTCCAGGAACATCGATTTCCCGCAGCGGCGTATGCCCGTTATCACCTTGGCATTGCCGTTACCGACGAACGGTTCGATCTCAGCGGCATATCTGTCACGCGGAACCAGAATGTCTTCCATAGGATTTCATAGCTTACTGACTATTAAGCGGTTGCGATTTTATCCGTTTATAGAAGGATAAACATCGTATAAAATCAGGTTTTATCGTTCTATGGAATGATAAAATTGAACGGAACAGGGTATGGGGGAGACCTCACACCCTGCCCGACAGTCAAAGAAACTGTTTGAACACTTCGAGTGCGACAGATACGCCGTCGACCATCTTTGAAAGGTCGACTTCTTCCAACGAGATCCATTTGTATTCGGTGTTCTCGTCGTTGAGCTTGACCTCCGCGGACGGAAGAGTGTACAAGAAAGTGTGGACATTATAGATTGTGTTCCCTTCCCTGACCCTGAACATCGGACACTCCGCATCAGGGTAGGAAACGGAGATCTGGGTCTCTTCCATGATCTCCCTGCGGGAGGTCTCTTCGAAGGATTCTCCATACTCGACATGGCCGGAGACGAACGACCACTTGTCAGGATATGATCTCGACCTGCTGGGTCTGTGAAGGATCAGGAATTTTTTATCCACCACGATGACGGCGGAGGTGATGTTGACCTCATTCACATTCTTCAGTTCGACATACCCCTTGTTTCCGTCCACGGCAACGATGTCGCCGTCCCTGACGAGGGAGATGTCGATACCGTCGACCATCGGGACCGAGGAGATGACAGCACCGGTGGTGACGATGGTCTCCGCGTTCCTGTTGACCAATGCCGCGGGCGCATGACCCTGTACCATCAGGTCGTACACGACATAGGATCCGACGGTGGAACCTTTTCCGTTGGGGAACAGGAACACCTTTCCGTCGATGTTTCCGTCGCGGACATTGAATTTTCCCGTCTTTCCGTCTACTCCTCCAAGGAAACTGAACGGTTCCCCGTAGGTTATGGCCTCTCCTTCCGCATATCCGGGCGAGATCGCCCTTCCTTTCATGATCATTCTACCACCTTCAGAAGATCGGACAGTTCGGAAAACACCACTTTCTGCGAACACAGGGTGGGAAGATAGTTGCCCGCCTTGGCGGAATTGGTACCGGCCCTCTTGAATGTGGTCTCGATAGGTGCCACCACCATACAGGTGTCGGCAAGGACAGGTCCGAACCTCTCCATGATCTTCACGTCCTCGGGGCACTGTTCCCTTACGCTTTCCGAGGTGCAGAACCAGATCTCCACATCCTTCCTCTTCTTCTCCTTTCCTTTCAGGAGGGTCGCGATGTCGTGCATCTCCTTCGGAGTGAGATGGGGACATCCGATGGCGATGAGTTCGACATCGTCGGCAGTGTTCAGTTTCTCGAACGCCTCTTTCCTTTCCTTCTTGCCGATCGTGATATGTTCCAGGCCGGAGATGTCGAAGTTCCCTGCCTCGGGGGTGCAGCCTTCCGCATGCCATAAGGCGACGGCACCTGCCGCGGCCATGGCTGCCGAAAGGGTCTTGGCATCCTCGACCGTGGGATTGATGCCTCTGAAGTACGGAACACCTTTTCCGATCTTCATTCCGAACGCCTGTCCCAGAAGTGAATAATCGAACACCGAATCCTCGATATCCTCGACATCAATGACCACGGTCGGGGCCCTGTTCTCATCGAGATGGAGACCGTAGTTGGCGGTCTTTCCGAGAATGGCTGCGGCCAATGCACCGGGTCCGCCCTCCCTGTTCGTACGGGCGCCGATGTAAGAGTTGACGAATGAAAGTGCGGAAGATTCCGCCCATGCGACATGGTCACCGAGCGCGGGGACGTTGTCTCCTAGATATGGGGTGCAGGAACAGGTCTTCTTGATCCCCATCTTTCCGTAGAGGTCGATGATCTGCAGCTGTTTCTCTGCGAATTCGGGGGATATGTGCATCTCCTTCCAGCGGGTGCGGTCCATACCCACGGGATTGAGAGTGGAAGGCACTGCGACGGTCGCACCGCCGGCGACCATATCCGAAAGATACTTCAGACCTCCTTCGCCGATGGTCTTGTAAGAGGCCCCGGAAAGGTGGGCCGAGGTGATGTCCACGAGACTGTCCGCGCCGTAGATCTTACCGAGCGCGGTCACCAGTTCCATGGCCTTCTGAGCTCCGGCCCCCTGCTCTCCGTCGAGGATGGCCTGCTCGTCTCTTGTTAGGTACATAAGGTATGGATTGCCGATTATGATATATGGGTTATCTTTCGGTCTCCGTGAATTCTGGTGCTGAAGATACCCGAGGATACGGCAGAAACTCAAAAGACCCAGATGTCAAAAATATGGTGTCAGAACCCGTGCCGGCCTGTGTTCGGACCGACACGGAATCCTTGTAAATGTTTGAAAACGGTTTACGGCCCGGGATCGGATCACTCCTTCTTCTTTTCAGAAGCGTCCTTACGGACAGAGGAATGTTCAGGTTCCTTTCCTTTGAGGAGTTTGCTGAGGAAACCCTGTTTCTTTTCGCTGTTGTCGCTCATTGAGATACCTCCTTTGCAATGTTTTCTTTATCGGCCGTGACGGCCGGAATTGAGTGTGAAATCCCCTTTTTCTGCCAGGACAGCAGAAGTGCCGACATGCCTATGACGAACACCGATCCGCCGTTGTGGACGATGGAACCGGCAATGGGATCGATAAGACCCAGCACCGCCAAAACCATCGCTGCGCTGTTGATCACTGTGGATATTGTAAGATTGACACGGATGGTGGTCATGGTCTTCTTGGAGAGCCCGACAATGTGCGGAAGCTCCTCCAGACCGTCCTTTGAAAGAACAATATCAGATGATTCCATCGCCACATCGCTGCCGAGACCCATGGCGATGCCCACATTGGCCGCCCTGAGTGCCGCTGCATCATTGACTCCGTCACCGATCATGCAGATCTGTGTGCCTTCCGCCTGATAATCGGATATGATCCTGAGCTTATCCTCGGGAAGACAGCTACTGTAGACCTTGTCAGCTCCCACGGATCTCCCCACATTGTTTGCGGAACCGGCAGAATCTCCGGTGATGATGACCGCCTTTACTCCCTCTGCCTGGGTCTGTACGATCGCATCTTTGGAACCGAGACGGATGGAGTCCCTCATGACAATGGAACCGATGACCGTTCTCTCCTCGGAGACGAAGACGGCGGTGGACCCGCTCTCAGAACATTTCTCCTCTGCAGAAACCAGATCCTGGGGCACCTCCGCATCGACGGCCCTCATCAATGAGAGATTGCCGATGCAGATCTGTTTCCCTCCGACAGTGGCCTTCACACCCTGCCCCGGAACAAGTTCGAAATCCTCAGGCATGGCAGGGGTCCTGCCGTATCTCCTGCAGATGCACTTCCCCATAGGGTGCTCGGACATAGATTCCGCAGATGCCGCGATCTCCAGCAGTTTCTCTTCGGAATAGGCGGAATTGTAGCTGTTGACTGAAGACACCTCAAGCTGTCCGGTGGTGATGGTACCCGTTTTATCGAAGGCCACCACACCGACCTTGGCCATCCTTTCCATGGCATCACCCTGACGTACCAGCACCCCGTGACGGGATGCATTGCCGACAGCCGCCATGATGGCGGTGGGAGTCGCCAGGACAAACGCACAGGGACAGAACACCACAAGAACGGTCACCGAACGGATGATGTCCTTCGTCACGAGATACACGGCAACGGACACGATCAGTGCAATGGCGACTATCCAGGTGGCCCACCTGTCGGCCTCCCTGACGATCTTGGCCTTTTCGGGATTGACCGAATTCACCAGACGGATCATCCTGTTGATGGAGGTGTCCTCGCCGACCTTCTCCGCGACCATGATAAAGGAACCGAATGTGCTCACGGTCCCTCCCTTGACTGTATCTCCAACAGTTTTGTCGACTGGAAGCGATTCTCCGGTGAGAACGGATTCGTTCACTGAGGCATTTCCCGAAAGAATAGTGCCGTCAACGGGGATCGTCTCGCCTGCGAAGACGCGTACCTTGTCGCCGACCTTCACATTCTCGGCGGGGATCGTCTCGTAAGAACCGTCGTCCTTCTCTAGATTGGCGGTTACAGGCGTCAGTTTGGAGAGACTCTCGATACCTCTGCGTGCCTTCGCCACTGTGTATTCCTCGAGGTAGGAACCGATGCACATGATCACCACGACGGTTCCGGCGGCAAAGAGTTCCCCGATGGCCAACGAGGCTATGATCGCGAGACTCACCAGAAGGTCCGCCTTCACATCGAATTCGGTGGCAAGAGCATAAGCGGCCTCAACGATGATCGGAATTCCGCAAAGGACCACAGGCACAAGTGCCAGATACTTGAGGTATTCCGGAAGACCTGAGACCAGATCCCACTCTACAAGCCCTGCAGGAATGAGCATCAGAGCGGAGATCACCAACACCGAGATGTGTCCTTTGACCGAACCGATGCGTTCTACAGCATCACCTATTGTCATTGTATACCTATACCCCCTATGGGTATATTGGCATTATAAACTTTGATGACAGAAAAAGAAATCCATTGATATATCCAATGTAGTATTATGTTTAAAACCGAACATATTCCATGTTCGACTGAAAAAATCCGGAGAAATCAGTCCAATTTGGAGAAGTTCTCGACAACTTTGGCAAAGTTGTTGATGATCTTCTCTGCATCGCCGTGCTCGATACCTTCACGAACACAGTGCTGGAGGTGCCCTTCGAGAATGATCTCGCCGACCTTGTGCATGGCACTCCTCACGGCGTTGATCTGGTTCATGATGTCCTCACAGGGAATATCCTCGTCGATCATACGGTCGATGGCGTTCACCTGTCCGGCGATCTTCTTCAGTCTCCTGTGAAGATTCTCCTGATCCATACACTCTCTCATTTGATCCCTCACACCTAATCCTGATATACCTATTAAAAAGGACTGAGCAAAAACGCCCGAAATGATTAAGAAAATGCCCGGAAGCGGTGTTCACAGGTGATGAAAACCTGTGTGCCGGCCCCCGGAAATGAGTTTCAAAGCTGGAAGTGGGTCCAGCAGCGGGGACAGAGCTGAAGGTTGGGCTCTCCGCATTTGGGACATTTCTCAGCATCGATGTTGTAACTCTTGAAGCAGGTACGGCAGATCACGTGCTTGATTCTCAAAGTGCAGTTTGAACAGATAGTGGATACGGTCATAATACGTCCTCTGAGTTCCGAATGTAGCTTTACGGATAAAAATACCGCTTACCCTCACTGTCCAGTCAGGTCGTGTATCAGCTCGAAAAGATACTCTTTCATGCCTGTCAGGGAAGACAGTTCCATACATTCGTCGGGAGTGTGGGCGCGGCGGATGTTGGGTCCGATGGAGATGGCCTCCATTCCGGGACATTTGTCCTTGATGGTGCTCGATTCCAGTCCGCCGTGGATGACGGTCACCTTGGGTTCCTTTCCGAAATGCTTCCTGTAGATATCGACGGCCGCCGTGACGAGATGTCCGTCCCGTGATTCCTTCCATGCGGGGAATGATACAGGTTCCGGAGCATCGGCACCTGCATCGATCATGAGTCCTCTGATCTCTTTGATAAGTGTCAGTAATGTGGGATAATCCGAACTGCGGGGCTTGATGACGACCTTTGAAGAATCCTCTATGACACCGATGTTGGACGATGTGCAAACACCGTATTCGTCACGGTCCATGACCCCGTTCGGGCAGGAGCACAGTGCATTCAGGAAACGTTCGGAATCTTCGGCAGACCAGGTGCTGGGACATTCGTTTTCCTTCAGAGATACGGTGCATCCGGGCTCCTCCACGAGATCGACATGCTTTGAACAATAATCCTCGAAAAGCCGACGGACATCGATGTCCGAGGACACCGTGAATGAAGCGGAGGCACGCATCGGAATGACATTGGAGGCGGAACCTCCTTCGATCCTGCCGATCCTCACTCCGCCGAGGGACTTCAGGAAACCGGCGATGAACAGGATCCCGTTGATCCTGTGTTTGTCGATCTCTCCTGCCGAGTGCCCTCCGCGGAGACCGCCCACGGAGACCGAATAGCCCTTTCCCTGGTCTTTCTCAAAAAGATAGGAGAACGTGGCAACCACATCGGCCGAACCGGCGCTTCCTATAGTGATCTCATCCATCCCCTCGCCGTCGATGTTGATCAGCATCCTGCCGGTGACCATGCTTCCGTCGAGGTCCATGGCACCGAGCAGCCCGATCTCCTCGTCCGCGGTGAAAAGACATTCTATGTTCACACCTGACAGAGACGGTTCCGTGAGGGCACATAACATAAGTGCCAGACCTCCTCCGTCGTCCCCTCCGAGAGTGGTCCCGCGGGCGTGGATCCACCCGTCGCTGACATAGGTGTCCAAAGGCTGATTCACGAAATCGAAGGTCACCCCGTCGGCACAGGTCGCGACGATGTCCATATGTCCCTGAAGGACCACTGTCCTGCCGGAACCTCCGTTACGGCGGACCACCACATTGCCTCCGGCATCCTGGAGATATTCCAGGCCGTGGGTATCGGCGAAATCCTTCAGATACGAACGGATACGCGTCAGATGCCCCGAAGGCCTGGGCACCTTCGTGAGCTCAAGAAAATATCTGAATTCATCCGTTTCCTCATAGGACTTCTTCGGGACCATAGTATGACCTTCCTATGAGGGTATGATATATCCTGCCGAATATAACTGACTATGGAAAACGAGGAGTTCGGAAGACTTCTGAAGGAGTACAGGGACAGACTCACCGCATTGTCGGACGAGATCATGTCGCTGAACGATTCGATCTGTTCAGCGGTTGATGAGCACGACGGGGAGAAGAGCGACATTTACTGGTCCTGCAACACCGTGAAAATGGACCTCAAGGACCTTCAGAACGAGGTCGGAAGAAGGATCAGAAGATTCGATGCAGGCGACCTGCCAGACCTTCCTCAGAGCCTCGTGATGGCCATCGAATGCTGCGAGCGTCTCCAGGACACCGCCAGATTATGCAGGGAAGGAAGGGAGAACGAAAGACGCGACCTGAACGGTCAGATAAGTTCGAATTTGGGATATCTGGCACATCACATCGATTCATTCGTCGAAGATGAGGAACTGCCCGAAGAACTTCCCGAATTCCCGGAGTTCGATGCCCTCGTCGAGAAGATAATGGGCGATGGAGCCGAAACAGAGGAACTGACGAAATTCATATGTTCCAAACTGGACCTGATACACGATTACCTCCTCAAACTGAAGGAGGACGTGTTCTGGGAAGACAGGAAAGAATGAATCCGCCGCTCAGAGGACGACCGAAAGGATGATACCGACGACGACAATTGCGATGATGCCGGCAAGAAGCGATGCCAGTTTACCGTTCTGAGTCATGATTGCGGATTGCAGTATACGATTTAAGAGTAGTCCTGAGGTGATGTGATGAAACCTGAAAACGGAGAGAATATTGCAGCCTATGACTCACCGCTCGGCAGGATACTGATCAAAGGCAGGAACGGTTGCATCACCGGACTCGGATTCTGCAAAGAAGACACCGTCGTTTCAGAACACACCGAACCCGTCATAGATGAAGCCATGAAGTGGCTAGACACCTACTTCTCAAGGAAGGAACCGGGACCCGTACCGCCCCTGGAACTTACGGGAACACCGTTCAGAATGAAGGTCTGGGACATTCTCAAGACCATTCCCTACGGTACCACTGTGACCTACGGCGAGATAGCAAAAACGATCGCTGAGGAAAGAGGCATTCAGAGGATGTCCGCACAGGCTGTCGGCAATGCGGTAGGCAGCAATCCGATCGCAATAATGATCCCCTGCCACCGGGTAATCGGATCCGACGGCAGCCTTGTCGGTTACGCATTCGGGACCGATGTCAAATCTAAACTGCTGGCGCTGGAAGGGATTGAAACTCATTCGCGAGGTCTGCATCCGTCCGGCCCGCAGGTCATTCCCTGAACATCGGATTCGGATTCTTCTTCGGAATAGGCCCTCATAAGGATCTTCTTGAAATCGCTGGTCTCCACAGCACCGGGGATGCCGTACTTTCCGTTGACCACAAAGAAAGGCACTGCAGAGATTCCATACATACGGGATTCGTTCTCGTCGGAACGGACCTCGTCTGCAAAACGGTCCCCTGCCAGAACCTCAGCTACCTCCGAAGCATTCAGGCCCGCTTCGACCGCGGTCTTCTGCAGGACCTCATGGTCGGAAAGGATCATGTTCTCTCCGAAGAACGCCTTGTACATACGGTCGATATATCTGTGTCCTGCGGCGTATCCTTTCGACTGTGCCAGCTTGGCCAATCTGAGTGCATCGAAGGTGTTCGTCACATGTGCTGAACCGTAGTTGAAATCAAGACCTTCGGCACGTCCGAGGGAACTGATCCTGTCGACGTTGTCCCTTGCGGCCGCTTCAGATAATCCGTAATGGCGCTGGAATCCCTCGATCACGTTCCTCTTCGGCACGATGGATGCGTTGGGATTCAGTTCGAACGCCTTGAAATCCAACCTGGTCTCCTCTTCAATTCCGAGATCCTTGAGCGCCTTCTTCAGGCGGGCCTCAGCGATATAACAGAACGGGCAGGTGAAGTCGGACCAGTATGTGATTATCATCTGCCACCGATATCCACGGCATCTTATAAAACGGGAAGGATATACAGAATCTTCTGAAAATCCCTGTCTGGGTATTATCGGAAACCCATAGTTGTAATACCTCCGCGACAATCTCCGCATATTATGCCTTCCAGCAGATAATCGCGGAAAGGCCGTCGGAGACACACCGAATGATAGACAAAATGCTCGTCCGCGGGGCCAGGGTACACAATCTGAAAAACATCGACGTCGACATCCCTCTCAACAAAATTGTCGGCATCGCAGGGGTATCGGGATCGGGGAAATCCTCGTTATCTCTCGGAATTCTATATGCCGAAGGTTCCCGCAGATATCTGGAATCCCTTTCCACCTACACCCGCAGGAGAATGACCCAGGCATCCAAAGCCTCGGTCGATGAAGTTCTTTACGTACCTGCCGCACTCGCCCTGCACCAGCGTCCCGGAGTTCCCGGGATCCGCAGCACCTTCGGTACCGGGACGGAGCTGCTGAACGTGCTCAGACTGATGTACTCCCGTCTCGCAGAGCATCGCTGTCCGAACGGACATTATCTCGCACCGAGTCTTCTTGTCGCCGCCGGAAAGGAACTTGTGTGTCCGGAATGCGGAGTTCACTTCCGCGCACCCTCCGCCGAGGAGCTCGCATTCAACTCCCAGGGAGCATGTGCCAGATGCGGAGGGACCGGAGTTGTCCGCACCGTCGATCTCACCACCCTGGTTCCCGATGAATCCCTCAGCATAGACGAAGGAGCGGTCGTTCCGTGGAAGAGTCTCATGTGGTCCCTGATGACCGACGTATGCAGGGCCATGGGCGTCCGCACCGACATACCTTTCCGCAACCTCACCCCCGAAGAAAAGGAGATCGTCTATCACGGACCTGCCGTCAAAAAGCACATCCTCTACAAATCGAAGGATTCCAACAATGCGGGAGAACTGGATTTCACCTACTATAACGCCGTGTACACCGTGGAGAACGCACTCTCCAAGGTCAAGGACGAAAAAGGAATGAAACGCGTGGAGAGGTTCCTGAAGGAATGCACCTGTTCCGAATGTCAGGGCACCCGTCTCTCCGCCGCGGCCCGTTATCCGAAACTGAGAGGGATCTCTTTGGACAAGGTATGCACAATGACCCTTTCGGACCTCACCAAATGGGTGAGGGAGGTTCCTGAGAGCCTGTCGGAAGAGATGCGCCCCATGGCAGAAAGCATCTGCGAGACGTTCACCGACACCGCGAAACGTCTGATGGACCTCGGCCTGGGGTATCTGACCCTCGACCGTTCCGCCTCGACGCTTTCCACAGGCGAACGCCAGAGGATGCAACTCGCACGTTCGGTCCGCAACCGGACTACCGGCGTGATGTACGTCCTCGACGAACCTTCCATAGGTCTCCACCCCTCGAACCTCGTGGGACTGACCGGTGTGATGCACGACCTGGTGGCCGACGGGAACAGCGTGATCCTGGTGGACCATGACGTGCAGGTCCTAAGGGAATCCGATTGGATCGTCGAACTAGGACCTGTCGCAGGTGCCGGCGGAGGCAATCTCATTGCTGAAGGCACTGTCGAAAACATCGAAAAGAATCCCTCCTCCCAGATAGGCCCGTTCCTCTCCGGTGAGGCGGACATGAAGATCAGGAATCGTGCTTCGAAGGAGGACATGTTCTCTTTCGGAAAGATCGATATGTCAATGTCCCAGATACACACGGTCAGACCTTTGAAGGTCTCTATCCCCAAAGGCCGTCTCACGGCTGTGACCGGTGTTTCCGGATCAGGAAAGACTACCATGGTCCTGGAAAGTCTGATACCCGCACTGACCTCGCTGATCGACGGGACCGCAATGCCTTCCCATGTCACCAGGATAGAAGCACCCGGGATCAGACATGTGAAACTCATCGATGCCACACCCATCGGCATCAACGTCCGTTCCACAGTGGCCACCTATGCAGGTGTGCACGACGAACTGAGGAAGATCTTCGCCAGGACCGCCTCGGCCAAAGAACACGGTTACAAAGCGGGAGATTTCTCCTACAACACCGGTTCGCTGAGGTGTCTCGGATGCGACGGTACCGGAGAGGTGAACCTCGACGTGCAGTTCCTTCCGGATGTCAGCATCCCCTGTCCCGACTGCCGGGGCTCGAGATACGGTCAGGAATCGTATGATATCACTATAACGAACAAGGCAGGCCGCTCCGCTTCCCTTCCCGAGATAATGGACATGGACATCGATACGGCGATAGAATTCCTTTCAGACCACAATTCAGTGGTCCAGAGACTGAAGACACTTCAGCAGCTCGGTCTCGGGTATCTTACTCTCGGAGAGGAGACGCCCGGACTTTCCGGAGGAGAGGCACAGCGTCTGAAACTTGCGAGCGAAATAGGAAGGACGCAGACCGATTCGGTGTTCGTATTCGACGAACCCAGCATCGGACTCCACCCGCTTGATGTGCGCGTGCTCCTCAAGGTGTTCGAGAACCTGCTCGGTCACGGTGCGACAGTCATCGTCATCGAACATGACCTCGACGTCATACACAACGCTGATTACGTGATAGATATGGGTCCCGGAGGCGGGGAGGAGGGCGGACGTATCGTCGCCGTCGGAACTCCAGAGGATATCAGAAACGATCCGAACAGCATCACGGGGCGTTTTCTTTGATTTTCAACAAGGTGATCATACGGTAACTGAGCAATAAAATAACTTCAATGTACGTTTATGTACATTGAAGAATGTATTTATACATCGTTGCATATCTACAACTCGATCTCATGCTCAGCACCAACATCATCACCAAAACCGGAAAGGATTTCGTCAATCTCTTCTACAACATCCCCGAAGACCTCCGCATTAACAAGACCGAAGGCACAGCCGTAGGAGGACTCAGGATCGAGGTCTCCGTAGACGGCCTTCTGTTCTTCTGCAAGGAACTCACCTTCCACGGCGCGAACTCCTCCGAACCCTTCGGAAGGATCACCATCCCCCAGCTTGGAGAAGGAAGGTACGACTACAGGGTCACCGAGACCATGGTCGCCATCAAGAAGGAACAGTTCGGAAAAAAGAAACTGGAGACAAATCAGACCTGCGGTTCTTTCATCATCGACGAATCACTCACTCATATCAGCAGCGGATTCCGTACCGAACCCAAAGCGGTCCTCGGATACTGAAACATCCGGGCATGAGTATCGAAACGCCTTCAAATTCCCAATATCTGCAGGAAATGACATATACTGCAGAATGCAGTCCGTTATTGTTAGGCGGGTCGCATCGTTTCTGATGCAGGCCCTCATAGTGGGAATTAGCATGAATCGCAAATGTGTGCTCCTGGGCCTTCTGACTTTGATCTTTGCAGTGATGGCGATAGGCAACTGTTCAGATGTGTCCGATGCCGAAGAATCGTCCGAATCGATAGAGTGTACGTTCTATGAACCGGACGGCAGACTGACGGTCACCGGTTCAGGAGACATGCCGGATTACAAACTCAGCGGATCCAAAAAAGTAACCCGTCCCTGGGAAGAGATTGTGACATCCATCAAAACGGTTACTATTAACGGCTTTACAAGCATCGGTACTGAAGCATTCAGCGGATGCAGTTCGTTGACAAGCGTGATCATTGACAACACAGTACAATCAATCGGTGAGGAAGCATTCAGCGGATGCGGTTCATTGACCTCAGTAAACCTCGGAACTTCCGTTGAATCCATCGGACGGGAAGCATTTTACGCATGTGGCAATCTCAAGTCCATTACCCTTCCGACATCGGTCACGACTATCAGCCAACAGGCGTTCCTTCTCTGTTCAGGCCTTACCGAAATTACCATCCCCGACAGTGTCACAAGCATAGGAACCTTTGCATTCCGCCAATGTGGGGCCCTTGAATCCATACACTTCGGCAAAGGAATAACATCTGTCCCAGAGTACTGCTGTTATGGCTGTGGTAACCTCACCTCAGTAACATTTTCCGATTCTCTCAAAACCATCGGTAGTCATGCGTTCCAGGGCTGTAAAATCAGATCGGTCACAATCCCGAATAAGGTCACATATCTTGGGGACAGTTCATTCAGTTCTTGTCCAATCGCATCTGTCGACATCCCTGCATCGGTAGAGACTTTAGGTTCGAGTGCATTCAACGGCTGCACCAAACTGAAGAGCGTCACGCTGCACGACGGACTGAAAACCATCGAAAGTAGTGCATTCAACGGCTGTACCTCCCTCGAATCAATCATTATCCCCGATTCCGTCACGGACCTAGGGTATCAAGCTGTCTATAACTGCAGTTCTCTGAAAGAGGTCTCTTTCCCATTACATCTGAATGCAGTCCGGACCTATACAGTAGATTACACGAGCAAATCATACCACGTTTTCGGAGAATGCAACAGTATCGAAAAAATCACGTTCACTGGAACAGGTTCCGGATCCAACTACAGCGCGGACAGCGGATCCGATGCATATTATCAGAACACCCCATGGTATGTCAACAGAAATAATCTGAAACAGATCATTTGGGATTGCGATGATCTTCAGAGCATCGGTTCCAACACCTTCCGCGGACTCACCGCACTTACCACCGTGACCCTCGGAGAGAACATCCTTTCCATCGAAGACTATGCCTTCTACGGCTGCAGCAAATTGCAAACTATAACCACAGATGACAAGATCATATCGATCGGAGCAGGTGCGTTCGGGAACTGTTCATCGCTCACTTCTGTAACAGTGCCAGATTCGGTACTTACAATCGGAGCAGGTGCGTTCGGGAACTGTTCATCGCTCACCTCCGTGACCGTCGGCAGCGGTATCAGGTACATCGGGGTGGATGCGTTCAAAGGCGTGACCTTCTATGACGGAAAAACTGTCCTGAATGCGGATGCGGACAGTCTTTTGAACCGTACCTTCAGCGGAACCGTATCCAAAATGGTGCTGACCTCCACTGTGAAGTACCAAGTGAAATTCATCACCGATGGTGGTACCACCTACGAATACAGTCTCGAATACAACGGCACGATCATTGCACCCACAGATATACCTACAAAGGATAAAGATGCAAAATACAGTTATACCTTCGAAAAATGGGGCGGTTTCACCGAAGGAATGACGATCGGCACAGGAGATGTCACCTTCGAAGCGGTCTTCACAAAAACGCTCAACAAGTATGCATACTCGGTGATGTTCACCAATGGTTCGAGAACTGTCGCACCGACCATATCCGGCACCGCTGATTACGGAACGGTCATCGACATAGCACCTGTGACGGTGGCCGGATATACCGCACCCCAGCCTTCATCCGTGACCGTCACAGAAAATGAACCGCTCAATTATCTGGTCTACGGATATCAGCCCATAACCTATACTCTGACCTTCGACGACGGAATCAACAGCACCCCGGTCAGATTCACCGTCGAGACGACGGAGATCGACGAACCGGACCTTACAGAAAAAACAGGCTATACCGGAGAATGGGAAAAGTACGACCTCAAAGACCTCAGTGACAGAACCGTCAAGGCGCAGTATACCGCCAAGAACTACCATGTGAAGTTCATTTCCGAAGGGAAAGTATTCTACGAATACGATCTCGGATTCGGCAGCCTGATCGTCCTCCCCGCGGAAGTTCCGACCAAAGCTGCGGATACCCAATACACCTACACATTCCAGAAATGGGACGGTTTCACCGAAGGAATGACCCTGGGAGCATCGGATATGTCGTTCGAGGCCCTGTTCGAATCACAATCTGTAGTCCGTACGGACACAGAAGGCAAGGTATGGATCGAAAGCGATACCGGTGTCCCCCTGTCGGCCAAGCAGATCGAGTCCATAAAGACAGATGCCGAGAACAACAGCGCTGTCACACTCACCCTGTCCTCGGGCGAATGCAAGGCAACATTCGATAACGTGGCCCTGACCAACCTCAAGACCGATTCCGATGCGGTCTTTTCCATCGAGTCTGTTCCTGCAGATGAAATTACACAGGAGGTCCGGGACCTTGTAAAGGACAATACCCTCTATTCCATATCGTTCGGTTCCAACACGGACTTCGGAAGCGGAACGGTCACTGTCACCGTACCATACGAACTGAACGGAAAGGACCCGTCGGGACTCAGCGTGTGTTACATATCGGAAGGAAAGATCGCCGAAAAACTTGACTGCATATATGATAACGGTACCGTCACCTTCGAAACGAAACACTTCTCCCTCTATGCGATCATCCCCGCAGAAGAGGAAAACCACTCCGACGTGATCTACATCGTGGCGGCTTTGATCGCATTGTTCGCGGTCTTCGCTGTCGGAACCGTCTTGAGAAAAAGATCATCCTGAAACCTATTGCCGGGCGCGGTCGGAGACATACCGATCCGCCCGGAACATTCTTTTTCCGCCTGTGCACACATTGTGTAATGGTCCGATGTATCGGACCTGCCCACCGACGGCCGCATTATACCAAATGGCCTATTATTTTCTTAAAATCTATATGATTGTATTATTCTCAATTCAATAATTATATCAAATATTCTGAATTTTGAAGTTCATTAGACATTTGTCTAAATATTTTTATACAATGCGTCATATGGTGACTTGACAGGGCCGAATTGGCTTGATTGAACTGTCGGAGAATGGAGCGGAATGAACCATACAACCAGAATACTCGAGGCCGTGCTTGTGATCCTGACGATCGCAACGATCTGCCTTTACATTGCTGAGGACGTCTCGGCCGTACCGAGCGGATATTACACCCCCGTGTCCAACAGCGGAGACATCGCATGGATCCTCGTAGCATCTGTGATAGTCTTCGCGATGGTGCCCGGGATCGCATTTTTCTACGGAGGCATGCTCAGAAAGCAGAGCATGACCTCGACAATCGCCCAATGTCTGATCGCGACGGGCATCATGACCATGACCTGGGTCATCTGCGGATACTCGCTCGCGTTCGGCAACGACGGATTCTTCATCGGAAATCTCGACCATCTTTTCATGAAGGGAGTCATCGAGGACATCAGCGGAGGAAGTATCTCCGAGCTGCAGTTCGCAATGTTCCAGATGTTCTTCGCGATGGTCACCGCATGTGTCGTTATCGGCGCCTCGGCGGAAAGGGTGAGATTCCCTGCCCTCGCCTGGTTCCTCGTCTTCTGGGGGATCTGCGTGTACACCCCCATGGCCCACTGGGTGTGGGGAGGAGGATTCTTCGATCAGCTGTTCACGGTCCGCGACTTCGCGGGAGGGACCGTGGTCCACATATGCGCAGGAGTGACCGGTCTGGCACTTGCAGCATTCGTAGGTCCCAGAAGTGCCAGCGTCCGTAAGATGAGGGCCCACAACATCCCTCTGACCTTCCTCGGTGCGATGATCCTCTGGGTAGGATGGTTCGGATTCAACGGAGGATCGGGACTGCTTGCCAACGGACAGGCCGTCCACGTGTGCTTCGTTACCATGGTCGCCAGTGCCGCAGGTCTGCTCACCTGGGCCATATGTCAATATACCCAGACAGGGCGCGTCGGATCGTTGGGACTCGTCACCGGAGGTATCGCGGGACTGGTCGCCATCACTCCCGGCTGCGCTTATGTGTCGGCCCCCGCGGCGTTCGTGATCGGTATCATCGGAACCCTGCTATGTTACTATGCTATCAGGTTCTTCCACAGCAGATCCAAGCTCGATGATGCGCTCGATGTGTTCGCACTGCACGGAATGGGCGGTATCTGGGGCGCCATCGCGGTCGGTATCTTCGCCGAATCCTGTTACACCGGATCGGTGGATGCCGCAGGCATATTCACCCCCGGACCCGCAGGGATCCTCTTCGGCGGCTTCGACCTGCTCGTCGGACAGATCGCTTCCGTCCTGATCACACTGGTGTTCTGTTTCACCGTTTCATATGTCATCATATGGGTGATCTCGAAGTTCATCAAGGTCCGTGTCTCTCCGGAAGAGGAGGCCATCGGACAGGACATCGTGGAACACGGAGAACCCGCATACTTCCAATGACCCAGACAGTCTAAACCGATTACAATCGCCCGGTCGCAGAGACCGGGTCACTTCATATCCGACGCCTGATCTGCAGAGGCATCGGATATCCCTTTCTCATTTTTGCATATACAACATTGTGGCGCCCGGCCGATGCAAACTATAATCTTCTCAGAGGCACTCAGGCACCTATGTGCGATGAGCCCCAGTACTCCGATGACAGGACTGTGCTAGAAGAATATCCTCTTGATGAAGAGGAGAGCAGTTTCACAGTACCAAACACTGTGGTCAAGATCGGGGACTCGGCATTCAGCGGGAACACATATCTTGAAGATGTCGGTCTGCCGAATTCTGTTACCGAGTTCGGAGATTCCGCATTCAGGGAATGCACCTCACTGTACGGGGTGATCCTGCCCGACTCTCTGGAGAAGATCGGTGCCGGTGCCTTCCAAGGATGTACGATGATAGACGGGTTCGAACTGCCTGATTCCTTGAAAGAGATCGGTGAAGAGGCGTTCGCCAACTGCCCTATTTCATCCATCACCATTCCCGGATCGTTGGAGATCCTTGGAGGGTGTGCATTCAACGGCTGTTACGCGTTGGAATACATCAGTGTGGATAAGAACAACGAACATTTCGAAAGCATCGACGGGGTACTGTATTCCAAAGACGGGATTCTCATCAGATACCCTCCGGCCAGAAAGGATACCGAATTCAAGGTGCCTGACTTCGTGACCGAGATCGATGCCGGTGCCTTTGAATACTGTACGAATCTGACATCCATCATCCTGCCGGATTCAGTGAAGAAGATCGGAAAGCAGGCATTCAAGCAATGCAAAGGACTGACTTCGATGACGTGGCCGGATTCGGTCACGGAGATCGGATACCAGACATTCTCCCTCTGCACCTCCCTTGAAAAGATCAGTCTGCCTGGCACATTGGAAGTGATCGACGGGGATGCTTTCGCGGGATGCAGCAGTCTGGAGAATATCGACCTCCCGGAATTCCTGAAAGAGATCTATTCCGACGCATTCAGTGAATGCCCCCTGCGGACCATCCACATTCCCGGTTCGGTGAAGAAGATCGCAGGAACCCCGTTCAACTGGTGCTGTTATCTGGAGGACATCACCGTAAACGGAGACAACACCTCCTTCAAAGCTGTCGACGGAGTACTGTATTCCAATGAAGGTCTCCTCATAGCATACAGTCCCGCAAAACCCGAGACGGAGTTCAGGGTGCCGGACTTCGTGACGGAGATCGGATGTCGGGCATTCGATAGCTGCACAAACCTGGTATCGGTCATATTACCGGATTCTGTGAAGAAGATCGAGTGCTACGCATTCATAGAATGCAGTTCCCTGAAGACGATCGTGATACCCGATTCGGTCGCCGAGATCGACCGGACTGCATTCATGGGATGCATATGTCTGGAGACCGAGATACCTGAGAGACACAAGGATTTCTGAAAGTTTTATCGTTCGCGAACGATTACGAACGAAAACGAACGATAATCCTACAGAAACCTGCCACCGAAAGACCAATTATGAATCAATCACCTGAACCTCAGACTGCGGACGGTGCGGAAGCACCCTTCGAATCCTTCATCTCACCTCAGCAGAGTCTCACATTCAGCGAAGCGGAGAAGGTCTTTTCCGAGGCAGGCATTGAATTCGACCGGGATCGGATGATCTCCCTCGGATTCTTCTGCAGCGGCCTTTACACCAACCTTGCTTTCTTCCTTTCCGATCAATGCACCGCTGTCACTATCGATTCATACGGAGATTCGGAGACCCAGCTGAGCAGATCCTCAAGTTCGGATTTCACATGGACCGCGGGACAGGCGATGAAGGTCTCGACACCTGCCTCGGAGACACACTCATCTCTTCCTCACGGATCATCCCGGGATCACATTTTTCATATGTGCCAGACATCAGAATCCTGTGCATCCTGCAGACCGTTTCCGAGGTCCATGGCAGAAGAAACTTGTTCCTGAAGAAACAGGAACACAGGTGGTTTATCAGCTCCTGTTCATAACCGGGATCGGTACTGACCTTCCTGTCTCCGGACCGGATCATCTGTTCCGACAGCCGTTCTGCCGTTTCCAGAGAAAGCGGATTCCCTTCGACCCTGGTGCTCCAATGCACATTGACCGCGTTCGCATCTGCGACGCATTCCGCATAGTCCCCGGAGGTCAGCAGGTATCTGCCCAAACGGTCATCAGCGTAGCGAATGAACGAGATCTTTTCACGGCAGCCGTTATCCAATCTGACCGAAGCGTGACCGATGACCTTGCGTTTGTGACGCACAGGATATCCGTCAACGGAATAGCTGCGGTAATTATCATAATCGACTGCCATAATGAGGCCTGTTTCGCAGCCCGTATTTAAATAGATTCTCTATTACGATAACGGATTATACTAATTGATTATCGTAATCTCAATGAGAGAACGTATGCCTCGACCCGTCAGGCTCGATCCACACGAAATCGGTGTCATCATCCTTCTCGAGAGGCTCCAGGACCTTGGTGAACTTCATGAAATCCCGAAGGTTCAGTTTCGACTCGCACATCACGTAAAGCAATGTGTTCCTGAATTCCATCTTATAACCGGTCTCATGGATCCCGCAGCGCTCGTAGAAGGAGACCCTGTCCTCTTCGCAGTCGAGAACAATGGAAAGACGAGGATATTCCTTCTTCAGTGCGGTGATGATGGCGGTGCCGTATCCCTTCGAACGCTGTTTCTCATCCACCACAAGGAAAAGAATGTACAGGGACTTCCTGGCAACTATGACAACCGCGAATCCTACGCAGACCTCTCCGGAATATGCTGCATAAAGGTGCATCTTCCCGTTTCTGAAATAAGGGAGAAGCCCTTCGAACGGATAACGCATCTCCTCGGAAAGGGAGGTCTCCAGCATCATAGATATCGCTGAAAGGACACTCTGATTTTCAGGATTGTGAACAAGTCTGACTTCCATGATCCCACCGGAATTCAGTTCTGCGGGGCTTCGGCAAGATATATGTCGGCATCGGCCCTCAGATCACTCAGTTTAGTTTCGGCGAGTTCGTCCATCATCGTCTTTTCAAGATGATCGAGCCTGCTGCCGAGGACACTGCGGATACTTTTTCCCACAGGACAGACCGGATTGGGCTGTTCATGGAAACGGAACAGAGGTCCGTCGTCCTCGACCGCAAGGAAAACATCAGCAAGGGATATCTCGGACGGATCTCTGGCGAGATCGGTGCCTGCGACCCCGACACCCGCTTCGGTCGTCACAAGACCTGCCTTTTTCAGCTGGCCGATCACCCTTCTTATGATCACAGGATTAACGTTCACACTGCCTGCGATGAAATCAGAAGTGATCTTGTACTCTTTTCTGAAACGTTCTATGCACAGCAGTGTGTGGACCGCGATCGTGAATCTCGACGAATACATCGTTTTCCCGTAGGTCCGGGGATGTTTTCCGGGTTTATAATTGTAGTTGTAACCGTTACAGTTACAATTAAATAATTGTAACAATATTGGTTACAATAACGGGAAGGCAACAGACCTCCCTAGGAGACACAGAATGACCGCAGAAAAATCCGTAAAAGAACTCAAAAACGGCTCGATGACCACCATTCCCTTCGAGGATATGGAGGTAAGGGTGTACAACACAAAGGATGCCATCGACGACCAGGTGATCATGCTCGTGAAGAACAGGCAGGCAGTAATCATCGAACTTCCCTGCTTCAAGAACAACATCGATGAAATGACCCAGTACCTGAAAGATGAGGGTCTTACCGCGGTCGGAAAGCTGGTGTCGTACCATGCGGCGGGAAAGACCTTCCTCCCCGAAGTGAGGTCGTATCTCACCGCATCCTCCGAAGCATACAACACCGTCGGCGGCGGAGCGGGACTCATCAGGAACTTCAGCGGGATCTTCGGCGATAGCTTCGATTCAACGACCGTGAACTCGGGAGAGATCCTCTCAGGCGGAAAGTTCGTCCTTGCCGGGATCGAGATGGAGATCATTCCCGACAACGATGCCTTCGATGTCGCCATACCTGCCATGAAAACAGTGTACATGCATATGCTGGGACATGACTGCCACTCGATCGTCGCAGGCCCTGCACATGCGAATGCCATCATCACAAAACTGAAAGGATATCTCGACAACAGATACGAGCTCTTCCTCTCTTCGCACTATGTTCCAGAAGACAGAAATGATGTCCTGATAAAGATCGCCTATCTTGAGGATTTGAAAGTGATCGCATCCGGATGTTCATCCGCACAGGAGTTCACAGATAAAGTGAATCAGAAATATCCCGGATACAGCGGTACGAACTATCTCGGCATGACCGCAGGAATGTTCTTCCCTGCCAAACAGTGATGGTTCCAGACTGAAACTTGATGATCCTACAGGGGCCGGAATGACCCCGCAGGATCTATTTTCAAACACCATGTGAATACACAGAAATGATGTGCTGGCACATTGCCATTTATATGAAATTGATTTTAAATCAATTAGTTTGGGAATTGATTTATAATCAATTTGTTATCCGATAGACATGTCGCAGGAGGCGTTCATAAGTAGAACTGAAGAACTATCCGATCTGGAAACTCTTTGGCAGTCTGACGGTCTTACAACCTGCTGCGTATACGGCCGCAAAACGATCGGCAAATCCCGTCTTCTGGAGGAATTCTCGAAAGGAAAACGCACACTTTACCTCCAGGCGGTCCAGGCCTCATGCTATGAAAATCTGTCCTCATTGGCAATGGACATCTCTGCATTCCGCGGCAGTGATGTCGGCGAACTGAAGGATCTGACCCACCTCATGGCCGAGATCGAATCGATATGCTCGGAAGAACACACCCTCGTGATCTTCGACGAACTTCCGTATCTTCTCGAGTGTGCGCCGCAGGCGGCATCGGTCATTCAAAAATCATTGGACCGGGGCCTGAAGAACTGTCACTGTATGTTCGTCATCTGCGGTTCATCCATATCGGTCATGCGCAAAGAGACCGAAGACTGCGGCAGGCCCCTTTACGGGAGATTCGGAAGAGTCATGCAGATCGGATATCTCTCCCCCGAAGAATCGCTGAAATTCTGTTCTGGCACATCTGCGATCGATGTACTGAAATGGTATCTTACGGTGGGCGGGATCCCGCAGTATCTGAAGGCCATGGCCAAAGGAACATACGAATCCGAGGTTGAGGAACACTTCTTCGAACCCGCATCTTCCTGGAAGGACGATGCTCCACAGGTGATCCTCCAGGAGTTCAAGGGAAACAGGAACTACACCGGAGCGGTGAAATGCATCTCGGACGGCTCGGTGAAACAATCTGAGATCGCCGAAAAACTCGGCATAGACCGGGCGGCCTGCAAAAGAATGCTCGACGATCTTGAATTCGTGAACATAATCGAAAAGAGACATCCGATGGCCGGGGCACCGAAGAAACCGGTGTACAGGATAAAGGATCCGTTCATCGCATTCCATTACGGGATCGTCTCCAGGAACTCGAAACTCATCGAGACCTCCAGGTCTCCCGAGGCGACCTATGCCCTGCTCCGCATGAAGATAGATTCGCATCTGGGACATATGTTCGAGGTGTTCTGTGCCCAATGGCTCGAGAAGCATTTCACGGTCACGGAGATCGGATCATGGTGGGGCAGAGATTCTGACGGAGAGGACACCGACATTGACATCATCGCCAAGGTCGCTGACGGCACAGGCCTCATTCACACCCTTGTGTGCGAATGCAAGTTCAGCAGGAATCCGGTAGGTTTCACTCCGCTGAACACCTTGACGGAACGCTGCAGGTCCGCTTTCATCAACGAGAACGTGAAATATGTCCTATTCTCGGCAGGAGGTTTCCAGGACGACCTCAGGGAATATGCGGAAGAGAACGGAATACTTCTGGTCGACAGCGACATCCTGATGGGTCTCAAAAAGGTCCCGGACCTGTTCTGAAACAGTGCCAGATCACAAAAATGGAGGGCCCGTACCGTTTCCGATACGGGTAAATTGACTGAATGGAGTGCAGGGGTGGCGAACCCCTGCTTAATGGTTTGATCAGTTCTTGAGGGACTGCCTGAACTTCTCGCAGCTGTTGATCTTGATGTCAAGCAGCTTCTCGATGTTCATCTTGGCAGCGATTCCGCGGGGTGCTCCGGGGATACCGGTGACGGTTCCGATTCCGAGCTCCTCACGGAGATCACGCATGATGCACTCATCTGCGATCTCGACGGTGTCGAGTCCGAGCTTCTTTGCAACGTACTCCTTTGCCTTGTCGAGCCTCATGTTCTTGGCGTACATCATACGGGCGACAAGATCACCGGAGGTCCTGATTCCCTGCATACCGGAGGTCATGAGGTGGGGGATATCCATTCCGACGGGATCTCCCACTCCGACCTATACACCGTCGACGTTGGCGATCTCGACCATTGCCTTGTTGCAGCGGGAGACAGCATCCACAGGAGGGGTCTCCTTCATGGGGATTCCGCCGACACCCATTCCCATGTCCACGTGGACGGGTATGGGGGACTGCTCCACTGCGGCCTTGATGAAGGTCACTGCCCTGGCGAGGTTCCAGGCGAGAGATTTGCTGGTATTGGTGTTGCAGACGGCTCCGAAGACGTTGGCTCCTGCCTGTGCGACGACCTTTGCCTGCTGGTGGGGGTAAAGTCCTGCGCAGATGGTTCCTTCGAATTCCATCATTCCGTGGATACCCATGACGGACTCTCCGGCGGCACCGACGTTGATGTATGCCTCAGGGCATGCCGCGCGGAGCGCTTTTACACCGTTCAGGGTTCCGACGAAGTCCGCATCTCCTGCAGATCCGGTGGTGTCGAAGTTGAAACCGTCGGATCCGGCGGCCTGGATGTGGGTTCCGACGTATTCGATGTCCCTTGCGAGGTGTGCTGCTGCAGCCTCGGAAGCGGCCATGGACTCGTCGATCTTGAACTCCCTCATGAGGTCTGCGGGGTTGGGGTAGGGTCCGTCAGGTGCGTAGTAGAGACCCATGTTGGGCATCGCTCCGTAGAAGAACGGTGCGACGATCTCTGCCTGGATCTCTTCCATGGTCTGTTTCTCCATGGAGATGATGGGCTTGACGGGTTTGATGGAGTAGTCGGAGTTCGCAAGCTCGAAAGTATCTGCTCCGAGTGCCCTCTCGTGGAGAAGAGCGGCCTCCAGCCTTCCCATGTCGACTCCGTTTCCGGAGTTTCCGTTGTCACCGGTGAAGTCGAGCTGACCGATATCGTAGGTCATGACAACTTCTTTTCCGGGTGCGACACCGACGACACGGTCCTGGCAGACGATGATGTCCACGAGGTGCTCCATCTGGTCGTCGTTGAGTGCGGGAATGGTTCCGATGTCTGCTGCATCGGCGGTTCCTGCCTGAATGTCCTCGAAGATGGCCTCTTTGGTCATCTTGATCCTGCGTCCGTCTCCGGACCTTGTGTAATACTCAGCCATTTCAGATTCCTCCTGTTCGATCAGGCGTCTGCGGCGATTGCCTTTGCCTTCTCGGTGGTCTCGTTCGCGGTCTCTCCGTAGATGTCTGCGCCGATCTTGTCGCAGTAGATCTGGGTGATGGGTGCTCCGCCGACCATCATGACGACCTTGTCGCGGATGCCTTCGGTCTTGCACTGTTCAATGATCTCCTTCATGACGGTCATGGTGGTGGTCATGAGGGCGGACATTCCGCAGAAGTTGGCTCCGGCCTTGATCTCATCGATGAATTTCTGTTTGGGTACGTCACGTCCGAGGTCGTGGACGTCGAATCCTGCGCACTGAAGCATAGTGGAGCAGATCGACTTTCCGATGTCGTGGACATCTCCCTCGACGGTTCCCATGACAGCGATTCCGAGTTTATCGGTGGACACACCGCTGGATGCGAGCTTGGGGCCGAGGATCTCCATGGCCTTGTTCATTCCGGCAGCTGCAGAGAGGACGTGGGGCAGGAAGAGCCTTCCCTTCTGGAAGAGGACTCCGACCTCGGTCATTCCGGCCGCCATGGCGTCAATGATGGCGGTGGGTGCCATTCCGGCTGCGTCTGCTGCGTTCACTGCTTCAAGGATGCCGGGCAGTTTCACTGCGACCATTGCATCGTAAAGTTTCTTGCTTTCAGCTTCAAATGCCATACTTTTTCACTCCAAGTGCAAATTTTCTTTGCTGAAATTGTATCTCACGGCAAGGTTATAATACTATTTAGAAAAATTTTTATACAAGTAATTTCAGTTTATGTTCAACGTTCTAATTTTCTTGGAAATTTTTTCTAATCAAGACGTACTAAATGCCTCAAATCTAAACATATTCGGTCAATTCGGGGCGTTTGATGGATAGTTGATACATCCACAATTAACGCCACTAAATCTATCCAATCAACATCCAACAAAAT
>CAVGRR010000017.1:0-39567 GCA_963631655.1 Eggerthellaceae bacterium | reverse complement strand
ACGATAAAAGGCCCACAAACTCAAGATAATGTTTGACCGTCCGGATAAGCCCATGAGGAACGGATATATTCTCGTTCGGCTTCTCATCTAATGCCGTTGTAGATTGTATTGAAGTCATAACAAATCATACTACACGGCCCTTTTTAATTTTCACATTCACCTAGGGGTTGCTGTATTCCCCACGATTCAAAAACTGGATTTCAAACCTCAGTCACGTGCGACAATTCGTATGCGCATGTGCGCGCTTATAGGGAGTTTATGTCGAAGTCAAGTTCAATTGTTATTTAATTGTATTAAATATTTGTAATTAAACCTATTATTTTATAATTTGAGTGGACTCAATTCCAATAAAACCATAAAATATTGGACTTCTAATCCAATTTGTAAACAAAAGCATTGTATCAATTACTTACTTCCACACCTATATGAAGTTTTTTGCAGATTTACAAATAGTCTACATTGCGTCTACACTCCATACAGAGGGTGTGAAACAGAACCGGTGTTCGATATCACTATGACAGAGAACTTCCGGATCTTCTGAAAAACACCTCGAAAAGGAGATGGTAATATTTACAGAAAAATGACAACGAACAGTTCGCTGAAGCTCAAAACCGCTTTGGCGATCCTGGTGGTCGTTGTTTCGGCGATGACAGTGTTGTTCGTCCTCCATTCGGAGGCCGACAATTCCTCCGCAGATGCTTCGGACATGGGTCGCTGCGGGCCGAACGCGTACTACCATTACTGGCCAGGCAACGTTCTGGTGATCGACGGTCGCGGAGAGATGTATGATTACACCAGTGCACACGCACCGTGGTACGATTACCGCGGCGATATCACGAAAGTGGTAATCAGTGACAGCATAACCTACATCGGAGCCTGGGCATTTGCAGAATGTACCAGTATCAAAGAACTCTCCATACCCATTTCTCTCAACAGCGTCACTTCGGATACGTACTGCGCCTTTGCAGGTTGCTGCAACATCGAGAAGGTCACATTCACCGCAGGTTACGGCTACGACTATGCCGCACACGCAGGAAATGATGCATGGTATCAGAACACCCCCTGGTACCAGAGCAGGGCCGCTCTGAAGGAGATCGTGTTCACCGACGGTGTCAAACACATCGGTGCCGACGCATTCCGCGAGCTGAACATCGCCTCCATCGTGCTTCCAGATTCCGTGATCTCCCTCGGATGCCACTGTTTCTTCGACTGTACCGGACTGACATCTCTTACAATTCCCATCAGTCTCAACTCCTACGGAGATGAGGCATACCCGGCATTCGAGGGTTGCAAAGAGATCAAGAACGTGACATTCACCCGCGGAAACGGAGTTCCGTTCGATTATTCCGACTGTCTTCACATGCCGTACTATGTGAAGTTGGCTCCGTGGAACGCATACCCCGACGTCACGAAGAAGATCGTCATTTCAGATGACATCGTTTTCCTGGGGGAACACATGTTCTACAACTGCAATATCGAGAGTCTTACCATCCCGATGATCAACTTTGCAGATTTCCAGAACATGAACTCCTTCAAAGCGCCTTACGATTCGCTTAAAGAAGTGACCCTCACCAAAGGCATAGGTGTGGGACATGATTATGAAAATCATCTCAAGAATTCATACATTCCCTGGTACAACGCAGAAAATCTTGAATCCATTGTTCTGGAAGAAGGCATAACCTATGTCGGGCAGTACACATTCAATACCGTCAATGTGAATTCGCTTGTCATTCCGGATTCGGTGACGGCTATCGGCGGTTGCGGATTCGCCTACTGCAACATAAAATACCTGACCCTTCCGATCAGCCTCAACGCTGCCGGAATGTACTGCAGCCCCTTTTCAGGCGTGACCGGAATCGAGAAGGTCACCTTTACTGCAGGTAACGGAAACGGATGCGATTACTCCGCACACGAATCCGATCTTACCTGGTATCAGAACACCCCCTGGTACAAATGCAGGTCTACTCTGGAAGATATCGTGTTCGAGGACGGTATCAAACACATCGGAGCCGATGCTTTCCGCGAACTGAACATACTTTCTGTTGAGATTCCGGACAGCGTCGAGTCTCTCGGCTGTCACACCTTCTATCAGTGCAAAGAGCTGATGCTGATCACCCTTCCTATCAGTCTCGACAGTGTCTGTTCCGCCAAATATCCCGCATTCGAAGGGTGTACCTCGATCGTGGCAGTGAGACTTACCGCCGGAAACGGAAACGGATTCGATTACGGGGCCGACTATCTGCCTGTCTGGTGCAATCAGTCGATACATGTGATGTCCTTCGACAGCGGAATCCGTTATGTCGGAGACCACACCTTTGACGGATACACCTTCTTCGGAAAAGACGGAAAGGAACTGGAACCTGTCTCAGCAGACCTGGGCGGACACATCTTTGCCGGAACCGACAATGCGATGTATCAGGCCGACTGCGGATCGGAGGTTCCGGCCTCAGTAGTGATGTCGGATCCGGTCCTGGCACCGATTTTTACATGGAGATGGTAATATTCACAAAACAACAACAGATAATTCTCTGAAACTCAGAACTGCTTTGATGATCTTAGCTGTCATCGCTTCAGCGATGGCGGTGATGTTCGTACTCCACGCGGAGACGGACAGTTCATCCGCCGAGGTCACCGAAAGCGGATGGTGCGGAGAGACTGCTTACTACTACATCTATTCGGACGGCACTCTGCAGATCTGCGGATCGGGAGAGATGTATGATTACGCCGGTTTCACCCACGCACCGTGGTATGAGCACTGCGAGGATATCACGAAGATCGTCATCGGCGACGAGATCACCAAACTCGGGGCATCAGCGTTCATCGGCATGAAATTCGTCAAGGAACTCACTATGCCCATCACCATCAACAGTGTGGTCTCCGATCATTTCCCCGCTTTCGCAGGCTGTTACAAGATCGAGAAGATCAACTTCACCTGCGGAAAGGGCGGATACGGATTCGATTATGCCGCATGTGGGGGAAACAATTCCTGGTATCAACTCACCCCCTGGTATCAGAGCAACGACTACCTGAAGGAGGTCAATTTCGCTGACGGCGTTAAACACATCGGTGCCGACGCATTCCGCGAACTGAACATCACTTCCGTTGTGCTTCCCGATTCAGTGACCTCCCTCGGATGCCACTGCTTCTTCAACTGCACCAAATTGACCGATCTGACCGTTCCCGTAAGTCTCAAATCCTACGGCGATTGGAAATACCCTGCTTTCATAGGATGTTCCGACATTGCAAAGGTCACCATCACCCGTGGAAATGGGGAACCGTACGATTACTCCGACGTCTATGGTTGGCCCAACGGTGCCAACCTTCTGCCTTGGAACATAAACTCAGATGTTGCAAAGACCATTGTCATTTCCGATAATGTCACCTCTCTCGGAAAATACACGTTCTTCTTCTGCAACATCAAGGAAATCACCATTCCGATAAGTCTGGAATGCGGAGACAGCAAAGTCTTCTACGCCGACGGAAGCGATTACAACTCTCTTGAAAAAGTGACCTTTACCAAGGGTAACGGATCAGGCTGCGATTACTATTGGGACACCTACAATTTCAATCCCTGGAACAGTGCACCGAATCTCAAGACGATCGTTGTGGAGGATGGTGTCACAGGTATCGGCAATTATACCTTCTATACCTGCAATGTAGATACGATCATCCTTCCGAACTCGCTCAACGCTCTCGGTTCGAACACTTTCGGCGAATGTACTGTGAAAGATCTGACGATCCCCATCAGCCTCAATGCCACCTGGTTAGACAGGCTTGACAGCGGTTCCGCATTCCAGGATGTGTCCGGAATAGTGAAGGTCACCTTCACTCCCGGTACCGGATACGGATACGATTATGCCGCTTATGAAGTACACAACTCCTGGTATAAGATGACCCCCTGGTATCAGTGCAGGGACACTCTGAAGGAGATCGTGTTCGAGGACGGTATCAGACACATCGGATCCGACGCCTTCCGTGAACTGAACATCACTTCTCTTGTGATCCCGGACAGTGTCGAATCTCTCGGCTGCCACACGTTCTACAACTGCGGTGAACTGACGGATGTCACCGTCCCGATAAGTCTCGACTGTGCAGGCTCTGCCAAGTATTCCGCATTCGAGGGATGCACTTCGATCGCATCCCTGAAGTTCACTGCAGGTACCGGAATCGGGGTCGACTATACAGTCGATTACCATCCCGCCTGGTGCACTCCCGGCTTCAATGTCGCTCAGATCTCATTTGACAGCGGCATCACATACATCGGAACCCATGCCTTCGATCAGTATCTGTTCACCGGAAAGAACGGAGTGCTGCTGCAGTACTCCGCGGCCGATCTGAGCGGACATGTTTTCATAAGGAACGGTGCCCTGATGTGCATCTCCGACGTGTCTGATGAAATGGATCAGGCCGGCTGTGGGTCGGATGTTCCGGCCATAACATCGATTTTTACCTGGAGGTGGTAATATTCACAAAACAATCACAGATAATTCTCTGAAACTCAGAACCGCTCTGACCATCATAGCGGTCATCGCTTCTGCAATGACAGTGCTGTTCGTTCTTCACGCGGAGACGGACAGTTCCACTGCAGAACTGGTGGACGGCGGATGGTGCGGACCGAATGCCTGCTATTACTACTACTCGGACGGTACCCTGGAGATCAACGGGTCCGGTGAAATGTACGATTTCAACGAGGTCTATGCACCTTGGTCCGAGCATCGCAGTGATATCACAAAGATCGTCATCGGAGACGGCATAACCTATCTCGGAAAGTTGGCTTTCTTCGAATGCAAGAACCTGAAAGAACTCACAATACCGATCACCGTCAACAGTTCGTCGGACTACGACAATCCGTTCGCGATCTGCTTCAATATTGAAAAGATCAACTTCACCCGCGGAACCGACGGATACGGATTCAATTACGCTGAAGATAGAGGAAGCAATGCCTGGTTCCAGAACACCCCCTGGTACCAAAGCAGGGATGTTATGAAGGAGATCAGCTTCGCAGACGGCATCAGCCACATCGGTGCCAATGCATTCCGCGAGCTGAACATCACATCTCTCGTGATCCCCGATACAGTGACCTCCCTCGGAAGCCACTGTTTCTTCAATTGCACCGAACTCACCGATCTGACCCTCCCTATCAGTCTCAATCCTGTCGGAAATGTGACCTGTCCCGCATTCGGCGGCTGCATGGCGATCGAGTCGGTATCGCTCACCCCCGGAAACTACGTCCCGTACGATTACACCACATCCTGGGGTTATGTGGATCACGATACGCTCAATCAGGCCCCGTGGAATCAGAATTCCGCTATTGCAAAGAACATCACCATCGCAGCAAGCATCTACGATCTGGGACGTTATATGTTCTGTTATTGCAACATCGGACATCTCACCATACCGATCAGCGCAGACTGTGAGAAGAGCTGTGCATTCGAATATACGCAATACCACTCGCTTAAGAGTGTGTATTTCACATATTCCAGCCAGGGGGTCACATACACCTTGTGGGGGTCCGGACTCTGTCCCTGGAACAACGCCGAGAATCTTGAACTGATCTCCATGCAGCCTGGCATCATGGAGATCGGAGCGTACACCTTCGCATTTTGCAAAGCAGATACCATCATCCTCCCGTACACTCTGCGTGAGATCGGCGAATACTCGTTCAGAGGATGCTGTGTGAAAAATCTGAGCATTACGCCCTTTGTCAATACTGTGGCGGACGGCGACCACCCGGCCTTCTACCATGTGTCCGGAATAGAAAAGATCACTTTCACCTGCACCTCATGGAGCGGTGTATGGGGATGTGATTATTCGATCTACAGCGGTGACGACAATTTCTATCAGTTCACCCCCTGGTATCTTTGCAGGGATACTCTGAAGGAGATCGTGTTCGAGGACGGTATTCAGCATCTCGGTGCCGATGCGTTCCGCGAACTGAACATCACCTCCATTGTGCTTCCGGACAGTATGAAATCCCTCGGTTGCCATACGTTCTACAACTGCGGCAAACTGACCGATGTCACCGTCCCGATAAGTCTCGACTGCGCATGCTCCGCCAAGTATTCCGCATTCGAAGGATGCACTTCGATCACGTCCCTGAAGTTCACTGCAGGTACCGGAATAGGGGTCGACTACACTGCCGATTACCATCCCGCCTGGTGCACTCTCGGTTACAATGTTACCCAGATCTCCTTCGACAGCGGCATCGCCTACATCGGAACCCATGCCTTCGATCAGTATCTGTTCACCGGAAAGAACGGTGTGCTGCTGCAGTATTCCGCGGCAGATCTGAGCGGACACGTTTTCACAAGGAACGGTGCCCTGATGTGCATATCTGATGTATCTGATGAAATTCAGGAGATCCCTGCAACGAATGGGCTGACCGAAATCGATAATGTGTTCGTTCCTATCGAACTGATCAGGATCCCGTGGTGAAACAGTCCCAGGTGATCTGAACTGCGTATTGACAGGGATATGACCCGATCCCTCAGGCCCCATCTGAAATTCTCAGGTGGGGTCGAAACCTCTTTTTTCTTTTCAGATACGTATTCCAACCTAATATTGAATGAAATCCTAGATAATTGCAATTATATGTAATTGTAACTATTGAATTTGATTTATTATGATTATTGTCACATCTTTTGAATAATATATTGATAAGTTCTTACCATATCTTAATAGAATGGCTGTATCAGAATGGGTAATTTTCTGGTATATGAAGATTATTGGAGTTTTACAAATAGTCTACACGTGGTCTCATTTTTAACATGTGCTGCGCAAGATTGCCAATCTTCAGCGATACAATGATCATAGCGGTCTGGGACAGCGAAAAAAACACCTCGAAACGGAGATGGTAACATTTACAGAAAAATAACAACGGACAGTTCCCTGAAGCTGGGGACCGTTCTTATGATCGCAGCACTCATCGCTTCTGCAATGGCAGTGCTGTTCGTTCTCCATACGGAGACTGACAGCTCCTCTGCAGAACTGGTGGACGACGGATTCTGCGGACCGAACGCATACTACTACCTCTACTCGGACGGTACCCTGGAGATCGACGGGTCCGGGGAACTGTATGACCACGTCACTGTGGCCTCTCCCTGGTACGATCACCGCACCGAGATCACGAAGATCGTCATCTCCGATGACATCACCTATCTGGGACAGGGTACCTTCTCAGACTGTTCGAATCTGAAAGAACTTACCATACCTATCTCGGTCAACAGTGTGGTCTCCGACCAGTACAATGCCTTTGCGGGTTGTCATCACCTTGAAAAGGTGAACTTCACCCTCGGAAAGGACAGGTGCGGATACAACTATGCCGCTTACAGCGGTTACGATTCCTGGTATCAGCTCACTCCCTGGTATCAGAGCAGAGGCACTCTGAATGAGATCAACTTCGCAGACGGGACCGAATACATCGGATCCGATGCGTTCCGCGAACTGAACATCGAATCCCTGGTGCTTCCTGAGACTGTAGGTTCTTTGGGAAACCACTGTTTCTTCAATTGCACCGAACTCACCGATCTGACCCTCCCTATCAGTCTCAACCCTGTCGGTAATGTGACATATCCTGCATTCAGCGGCTGTATGGCGATCGATACAGTATCATTCACCCGCGGAAACTATGTCCCGTTCGATTATACCACATTCTGGGGCAAGGTGGATTACGAACTGCTGAATCAGACCCCGTGGAATCTGAACCCTGGTGTTGTGAAAAACATACTCCTCGCAGTGAACATCAGAACCCTGGGAGTGAATATGTTCTGTGGCTGCAATATCGGATATCTCGAAATTTCGATCGAAACGGACTGCGGACAAGCATTTTACGACACCGAATACTCCTCGCTCAAAAGCGTCCACATCATCTGGGGTTGGGGAGTAAATTACGGTTATGCTACAGCCGGACTCTGCCCTTGGAACAACGCTGAGAATCTCGAAGAGATCATTATGGAGAGCGGTATCAATTATGTCGGATCGTTTACTTTTTACGGTTGTAAGGCCGAATCGATCGTCCTTCCGTATACCTTGAGTTCATTCGGCATATATTCATTCGCAGAATGTACAGTGAAAAATCTGACCATTTCGCCCGGTGCGAATACTGTAGGGCGCGCGGACACCCCTGCTTTCTACCATGTGTCCGGGATTGAAAAGCTCACATTCGACAGCGGTACATATTCTGACGGGATGTACGGATACAAGTATTCAGATTGTTTCGGAAACAGCTACTATCAGCTCACCCCCTGGTACCTGTGCAGGGACACCCTGAAAGAGGTTGTGATCGAAGGAAATCTCGCACGTCTCGGATCCAATACACTCCGTGATCTGAATATTACTTCTATTGTGATCCCGGACTGTGTGAGGGAGTTGGGAGAGTATGCACTCTACAATTGCAGCAAACTGACAGATCTTACGATTCCGATAACCCTTAACAGTATCGGTTCGGGTCAGGGCTCGGCATTCGGTCAATGCAACGCGATCACCAATTTGAGATTCACGGCCGGATCCAACGGTATCGGAGTGGATTACACATACTGTGCGCCTTCCTGGTGTACACCGACCCATAAAGCAGTTCAGATCACCATCGACGACGGAGTCAAGTACATCGGAAATCAGGCTTTCGCAGGGTACCGTTTCGTCGGATCTGACGGAGAAATCCTGGAGCACACCGCGGAATGTATGGGCGGACATACCTTTACAAAGACCAATGACGGGTCGTATGTGATCGATAATTTCTCCGACTGCAACAAGGGGATCCCTGTAACGGACGGACTGACCGAAATCGACAATGTGTTCGTTCCTATCGAACTGATCAGAATTCCGTGGTGAATCTGTCCCGGGTGGTCGGTGCCGAGGCTGAACGGCTACCTGCGGATGGATCATCAAAATCCCGTTTGAGACCGATCCTTTTCAAACGGGCCTAAACATCTTACCTCTTTTTGGATATCGATTTGTCATGTCTGGCACATATCAAAAACGGCCTCAGTAGACCGTTTCCGATACATCGTTGAAACGGGGTCGGAGAATACCTCAATCTTCGCTATAATGACCGGATATCTTCAAAGACCCAGACGTTCAAAAAGGTGTAAAAAAGGGAAAGGGTTTGATTGGGGAAGTGAGTAAACTCACTCCTCGCTGTCGCCGTCCATCTTAGCTTTGAGCTTGTTGGTGGCCCTGGTGATGATCATGGTCGCTGCGACAGCGATGATGGTGACCAGGAGAGCGTAGATGAGAAGTCCCCAGATGTTGAGGTCATCGGTAGCGGTGTTGAACAGCTGAGCGATGGCTTTCTTGATGGTCTCGTTCCATGCGAGTGCTGCTACAAGTCCGAAGGCAGAGATGATCAGTGCCGAGAGGGACTGCAGGAACTGAAGTCTAAATGAGTCAGACGCCATACTAGACAATCAAACAGGGATTATAAAAATCCAATGCGGACATTTTAATGACTGGATTGGAAAAATGAAAATATGTATGGCCTCCCCGCAGGGAGGTAAAAGGTTTCACTTTCTCCTGGAACTCTCGTACTTGATCTTTCCAGTGGATTTTGCGGGCTTTTCAGGCTCCTCGGCCTTGGCTGCGGCCTCGTTCTTCTGCCTCTCAAGCTCGGTGAAGGTGGTGGTGGGTTTGTTCCTGGGGTTGGCGCGCATGTACACGACAGCGATGATTATGATGATGATCGCCAGGAATGCGATGGCCAGATAGGTGGTCAGGTTGGACCAGACATCTTTCTTCACATCGAGGTTGAAGGATGCTTTGGTGATTTTTCCAGCCTGGTCCTTTACCTGGATTGACAGGTCGTGGGTACCCTTGGAGAGCTGGAACGAAATGTCCACATTGTGGTCATCTGGGTATATCACGTATTCCGCTTCTGCGAGGGTCTTTCCGTTCTCAGAAACGGTGACGGTGATCTGGTCTTCGACCTCGTCATCGTTGTTGACCTTGATATGCAGGGTTCCGGTCTTGCCGTCCTTGAAATCGCTTGCGGTGATGCCGGATGAATCAATGACGGTGGATGCATCGGATGCATCGGCGACGACCGCGAATGCGGTCATGGTCATGATCACGGCGACCAGTGCCACGATGTACTTGTTGACGTTCTTTTTTACGCAGTTCATGATACGATCTCCTCCAATCTGTCCTGTTCGACTCCTTCGCGGATCATCCTGGAGAGTCTCCTTCCGGTGCTCATGTTGGTGCCGTAGAGGGAGTTTCCGTAGGGGTGTCCGACGTTCATGTGGACGTTGGTTCCGCCTCCGATCCTGGGGGCGACATCGTAGATGAAGAAGTGCAGGTCCTTGTCAACGCAGGTCTGGAGACAGAAGGGTCCGACGATTCCCGGGTCGTAGTGGGTCTGGGTCGCCTTGACGTATTTCTCTGCCATCTCGAACGCCTTGTCGAGGAGGGACTCACGGAGGGTGGCGGAGTTGTGTCCGCACACTGTGTACTCGGGGATGATTCCGTCGTTCTCGAGCTCGACCTGCTGTTTTCCGGGGAGCCTGACATATCCGTCGAGGGATGATTCGAACCTCCAGTCGATACCGAGGAGCTCGACCTTCTCTCCTTTCTCCTTGAGGGGGTCGTAGAAGAAGTCGAGGTTGAAGACGGGACCGATGATGTACTGCTCCATCCTTGCGTGCTGGAGGAAGTCGGGGGTCAGGACGCCCTGTTCGATGAGCTCCTGGGACTTCTGATAGAACTGTTCGGTGGATTTGGCGGTGAAGAATCCCCTCTCGAGTTTCTTCTGTGCGTGGTGGACCTTGACGATGGTGAGGCCGTCGATGTCCTCGGGCTTCTCGACCTTCTTGGGGTACGGGAGGTTCGCCTTTTCGAGGATCCAGTAGTAGTCCTGGGGGCCGCCCCTCTCCTCGGAGCGGAGGAGGTTCCTGCTTCCGACCATAGGTACCTTGAAATCGTTCTCCACGGCGTCGATGTCGACATAGGAGGTGAAGGACCTGTTGGGGACCCAGAGGGTGTTGGTGTCCATGAGGTACTTCTGGTTCTCGGGCTTCATGACGTCCACGAATTTGTCGAGGACCATGGTGTCGTCGACGAATCCGCAGAGGTGGTTGCCTTTGCTGTCCGTCTGGCTTCTGAAGTATCTGTCGAATGTCGCTTCCCTGCCTTTCTGACAGACGGCAAGGGTCTTGAATCCTTCCGAGTGGGCACCGTCGCAGGTGTCGAGGGCGGAGTGGGATCCGAGAACGCCGACCCTTGCGTTCTTCTTGTCATAGCGGCCGAGATTTGCTAAGACTTCGTCTCTGCTGATCATGATCTTACCTGGGTCAGAATAGGCCTCCCTGTATAATAAGGATAGGCGGGCGCCCGCGGGATCAGATGAACAGGTGGATGATCAGCATGAGCGTCATGGATCCGAGAAGGTCCATCACCGATGAGGTGATGGGAATGCAGTGGTCGTCCGGGTCCAGACCGAAACGGGTGGCGAGGATGGCCACGTAGTAGGAAAGGAAGTTGAGGATGGTGGTCGCGAGGAGTCCGGCGATGACGATGATTATCATGCTCGTCACGAAACCCAGACCGTTGTTGTCGCTGATGACCGAAGACGTTCCGTAGGAAAGGAGTCCGATGTAGATGAACGTGACAATCGCACACACATAAATGGCCCAGAAACTCTCGAAGGCGGGCTTTTTGGGCACCAGTGTGGGTTCCAGAGTACCGAGGTGGATCATGGACGAAAGTCTGGATGTGAGCGTTCCCGAGAGGGCGTTGCCCTGGTTCAGGAAGGCGGGGAGCATGATCAGCAGGACGCTGTAGGTGACAAGTGAGTCCTGCTGCTGCTGGATGACGATACCTGCTCCGATCTCGAAGACCAGGCACATGAGAAGCACCGGAAGCGACTGTTCGATGATACGTTTGGCCTCTCCGGAGAAGTCCCTCTTGTTGACCTTCGCGGTGATGACGCGGAGGGTGTACGCAATGGTGATGACGATAAGTGCCAGCGATGCGATCTCGAGGAAGAGTTCGCTCTGATCGAAGCTCACCTCCATCTCAAGGACGATCCATGTGATGGCGAAGATCATCGGCATCGTAACGACGTCGCCGATGGCGGCGGTGAGCGGGGCGTGGATGCTGTCCACATCCCAGTCCCTCTTGTTCCCGATGTAGGTGATTATGATGTTCGATATCAGGACGAGGATACCAGCGATGAAACCGCCCACGGTGGAGATAAAGATAAAGTCCCAGATGGTGCGGGTCCCCTCGAAGAACAGGGTCGCCACGATCCATGTGGTGCACCCCATGGCGATGGACATGATGAGGGTCAGGATGATGGTGGAGTCCACGTTGGCACGGAGAACGGTGCCTTTGCGGAAGCTCATCTCGAAGGTACCCATGTTCATAGCGGTACCGATACGGCTTCCCATAGCCCCGAAGATGTTCCCGCGCATTCCGATGGCGGAGTAGATGAGGATCATCATTCCCGTGAAGAGGAATTTCTCCTGATCGATCTGGTCCTGAAGGACTCCGGCGAAGAGGTCGGCGGTACCCGCGATGATGAGAGCCATCAGACCCATGACGATGAAGGTCCTGTTCCTCCCAAAAAATGCAGTTACGGTACCGTGCTTCCCGGACACAAAAATCACCCTCAGACCATGTCTCTTCGGGTGCAGTAGTCCGTTATCATATAAAATGAAAACCAGATTAATTCCTGTACATAGTCCCAGAAGTCGAAAGTGCGTATGAATGGGGGACCTGTTCGGAGTATCGTTTTTATATAACTACAGGCCCTATTACGGAACTGTAAATATCAGGGGATTAAAGCCATTCATGACCCAATCCATCATTGTCCGCATCAGGACCGTCATCGACACGGAGGCGTATTGATTTGAACGACTCCGATGACATTTCTAATCTTCAGCACGTCGATATGTCCGTCCGTGAGCTGCTCACCGAAATGAAAGACACATCCGAACTCATCGTGGACCTGGCATATGCCTCGCTGATGTACAACAGCGACAACATGGCCCAGAAGGTCCGCGAACTGGAGGAGGACATCGACGACCTGAAGTTCGCCACCCGTTACAAGGCGCTGATCGCCTGCAGGACGAAGGAGGACGCCAGGCAGCTGGCAGGTCTTCTCGAGGTGGCATCCGCTGCGGATAAGATCTCCGATGCGGCCGCTGACATTGTGAGTCTCCTGAGGTTCCCTCCGGAGAAGAGGCCGCTCATCACCGATGTTCTTCTGGAATCCGATGAGCGTATACGTATGGTCCATGTGAAGCCGGAATCGACCCTTGTGGGCAACACGATTGAAAAGCTCGCCGTGGAGGCCAACACCGGATGCAAGATCATCGCCATCAAGAACCGTCACGGATGGACTTACGACCCCGAATCTGACATGAAAATCAGGGCGAACGACGACCTTGTCGTCCGCGGTACCGACGACGGTGCCGATCTCCTCACCGAATACGCATCCGGAAAGAAGGAGTGGGATTTCGAGGAGGAACCCATCTCCGAGGATGAGGCGGAGGACGAGGCCATGGAGGACCGCAGGGTCGAGGCCGAACTCACCGAAGAACTGAGAGGAGAGGATGAGGAATGAAGTCCAAACTCGAATCTATGTTCCTTGAACTCAAAGACACCTCTGAAATGATGGTCGATCTCGCATATTCGTCGCTTCTTTATGACAATGTGGAGATCGCTGAGGAGGTCATCGCCCTCAACGACCGTATGGAGGAACTCTCCGAGACCATCCAAGACGAGATCGTGCAGGTCAGCCGTGTCATGCCTGACGAGGTCGCCCGTGCAGTAGTCACCACCCGTCTCATGGACAGCATCATGGATATCGCCGAAGCGGCCAAATCCATCGCCGATGTCGTCGTCAGGGGACTGGCGGAACACCCTGTGCTGGCACTTTCTATCAGGGACTCCGACACCACGCTCTGTCTCGCCAAGGTGGCACCCGATTCCATCCTTGCAGGCAAGACCCTGGGGGATGTCTCACTGGCCACCAACACCGGTATGTTCGTCATCGCTATCCGCAGGGAGGACGATTACATCTTCGGCCCCGGATACGATGTCCGCCTGGAAGAAGGGGACATCCTCATCGCCCGCGGTCCGGAGGATGCGGTCGCATTTTTCAAGGATATCGCAGACGGTACCAGGGACGAGTTCTGACCTGTTCTCAGCAAAGTGCCAGAGCGATATATCTGCCCACTGCGGCACCCACCACGCAGAGTCCTGCGTTGCAGACGAAGTTCAGCGTTGCGGTGCCGATCCTGCCGTCGAAGAAGAGCGACACGGTCTCAAGAGAAAATGTGGACATGGTGGTGAAAGCACCGAAAAGTCCGGTGAACAGGAACAGTTTGGTCTCCGCGGAGATCCCGGTGTACCAGAAGGTCAGGAACGCCAGGAGGAACGATCCGATTATGTTCACGGCGAAGGTGGTCCAGGGGAACTGACTGGAGTCGACGTAGTATCCGATGGTGTATCTCAGGACGGCACCGACAGCACCGCCGACCGCAACGAACACGATTCCCTGACTGAGGTCCATAAAGCGTCGATAGGGTCCGATTATATAACGAATGGGTGACCCGAACAGACAAGAATTGTGAAGAAGTGGTAGCCCCGCCCAGATTCGAACTGAGGTCCAAAGATCCAGAGTCTCCGATGATTGACCACTACACTACGGGGCTGTGTAAAATCCCCAAACCACTTATGGTTTATAAGGTTTGTCAGTTGGCCGTCCGTCGGACGGGGGATCGATCCCCCGATTCAGAACCACTTCTTCATTTTGGTGTGGGAGTTGTTCTTTTTGGCGGCCTTGGGGTCGTAGGATTTGAGCCATTTCACCAGGTCCGCATCTTTGTCGGTCCACTCGGGAGTCTCGCCGGCGTCGATGTACTCGTGGTACCATTTCTCGGCCTTCTCCATGGGTCCGGACATGTCGGGCCTGTCGACGGTCACGAACACGGTGTTCTCCGGAGAGGGGACCCACAGCTCAGGATGTTCGTAGTCTGGGTCTTCTAAAAATCCGACCGCGAAGACTATCTTGTCGAGTCCCGAAAGTTCGGCGTAGAGGCCGGCCTGCATTATGTAGGTCTGGGGGATCACGGTCACATTCCCGTTATCGTCGAGCCATTTCGCCCGGTCGTGGGAGGTCTTGATCTCCAGGATGGCCTGTCTCTTTCCGCCGTATGCGACATATCCGTCCACGAGTCCTCCGAACATCTTGTTGTCGTGGAAGTGGTCGTATCCGCACTTGTCCTTGTCGACCGGTTCCTCGATGATGATACTGGTGTCCTCTGAAAGACCCAGATCGCCTGTGAGCGTACCTGCGTTCTTGCGCACGTAGTTCCTGATGACGGGTTCCAGGATGTTCCCTGCGTCGATGTATTTGTTGGCCTTGTCGCCGGGATAGATGCCTGCGAGCTCCAATGCCACCTTGAAAGGGGAGGAGAGGTCGCTGAGGCCGAGGATGGGTCCGAGCTTGGTGCCGGAGATCTTCTTTCTTCTGTAAAGGTCGAACGCGACGACCTTGTTCTCGTCGTCGATCTCGATGATGTTTGCTCTTCCGTCGAATGCCATGGGAACCGTATCGTCCTACCGATATATTGCACTGACGATGTTATGTTTTGAAAAGAAATGAAAAAAACGGGGCCGAAGCCCCTGGAATGGTTTCACTGAATGGCTTTCTTGACCTGGTCGAAGATCTTGTCGATGTCTCCGACTCCGGAGATGGTGCAGATCTTTCCGGCCTTGGTGTAGTAGTCCACGAGGGGCTGGGTCTTGTCGTGGTAAGTGGTGAGCCTGTTCTTCACGGTCTCGGCCTTGTCGTCGTCCCTCTGGTAGAGTTCGGCACCGCACTTGTCGCAGATGCCTGCCTTTACGGGCGGGTTGTAGACCAGGTGGTAGACGGCCTGACAGGAGGGGTTGGGGCAGGAACGCCTCTGGGTGAGCCTTTCGATGAGGACCTCATCAGCAACATCGAAGTTGAGTGCGAGGTCGACGTCGAGCTCCTTGTCGAGAGCTTCTGCCTGCTCGACGGTCCTGGGGAATCCGTCGAAGATGATCCCGGGGACCTTTCCGAGGGACTCGATCTTGTCTTTCATAAGTCCGATGATGACGTCGTTGGGGACGAGTGCACCGGAATCCATGTAGGTCTTGGCGAGTTTTCCGAGTTCGGTGCCGTTCCTGACAGCCTCACGGAGCATGTCGCCGGTGGAAAGCCTGACATATCCGAGTTCGGTCTGAAGTTTTTCTCCCTGGGTTCCTTTTCCTGCTCCAGGCGGACCGAGCAGTACGATCATGGATTTCATACGGAGTCCATGTCGGCATTCTTTATGAGTGTTCCGAAAATATGAACGACGTAATTATTGTATCATTGTTACAAGAAGTATTCCAATAATCGTTTAAAATAATTTAAAAAATACAATTTTGGAAAAAGATAACACCAAATAAAATATGTACTTTTAAATGAATGACCTCCTATGACAGGATTAGCAGCAATAGATGAATCTGGTGATACTGGAAAAAATGGTTCCAGATACTTTGTCATGGTTGCTCTGATTACCTCTCGTTCAAGGCATTTTTTTAGATGCATCAAAAACTATTGATAACCATGCTGGGGAGTCTAAGTATTATAATTCTCCAGATTCCACCAAGATTAAAGTTCTTACTGCATTGGCAGATACGGATGCAGTTATTCTGTACCTCGTCGTTGACAAGTGGGATTACACCTCTGAATTTTATAATGTCTATAAAAACGAACTTTACGAGAAAGTTTTTAGAGAATTGATGCGGCTTATTGATTCAAACTCACCTTGTAACTCTCTTAAAATTATGCTAGATCGTACATCTTCAATATCAAATCAGATCCTGTTAGATGCTGTGTCTGAATTAAAAACAGTCTTGGTGAAGAGCTGTAAGAAATACGATTCTTTCTCAAACAAATGTATCCAATTGGCTGATTTTACTGTTGGTGCTATTCGTGAAAAATATGAGAAGGACTCTGACACATTTTATAAAATAATAGCAAAAAACATCCATTGCCCGTGAGACACTATGGCCACTATTCAGCAGCCGAACACACGGGTCTTATCAGGATAATATACAATATCTTGGATAATATAAAGAACCTTGCTTCATCAAGGTACGTCTCATTTGAGAATCCATCGAATCGACAGGTCGGTAAAAATTCGGTTGTCTCGTTCATAAAGTGAATTACTGATAATACTGGCACATATGAATGGCCTGGGTGCAGGAGAGATGTTTCTTGACGGAAATATCTCTGAATTGGCAACTTGAACCTACGTTCTTCATTCAAAGTTGGGGTGAAATATGTTGGGGGTGGAGGCAAGATGAGTACTCCTAGTATGCATACGTTCAGTTCGAAAAATGGACCGATTCTCTCCGCGATCAAGCGTATTATTATAAGCAATAATAGGAATCGAGATGTGATAAAAATGGCGATTGAACAGAAGGTCATCGACGAATTGGAGAAAGTGGTCGGGAAGGACCGCATCTCCACCAGCCCTGCCGTGCTGTACACCTACGGTTTCGATTCATCCATCTACCACCACGATCCCGATGTGGTCGTTCAGCCTGTCACCACCGAAGAGGTCTCGGAGATCATGAAGATCGCGTACAAGTACGACATCCCCGTGACCCCCCGCGGTGCGGGTACCGGTCTCTGCGGTGCCGCGGTCCCCATCAAAGGCGGTATCGTGGTCGCGATGCAGAAGATGAACAAGATCCTCAACATCAGCGTCAAGGACCTGTGGGTCGATGTAGAGGCAGGATGCGTCTACAACAACCTCAACGAGGAGTTGGCAAAACACGGATTCTTCTTCCCCCCGTCCCCTGGTTCCGCCGAGGCATGTCAGGTCGGAGGAATGGTCGCCACCAACGCCTCCGGAATGAGGGCCGTCAAATACGGTGCCACCAGGGATTTCGTTCTGGGTCTTACCTTTGTAAGAGCGAACGGAGACATCGTCCGCTGCGGTACCAGGACCATCAAGGACGCCTCCGGATACCAGCTCGCACGTCTCATGTGCGGTTCCGAGGGAACCCTCGGTATCATCACCGAGATCACCTTCAAGATCACCACCAAGCCCAAGAAGTCCGCTTCCTGCCTGTGTGCGTTCGATTCCGTCGTGGACGCAGGAACCTGCATCTCCGCGATCATCGCCAAGCCTCTGATCCCCGCCTCCTGCGAACTCATGGACAGCGTCAGTATCAACGCTGTCAACAAGGCCCGCGGAAAACCCCTCCCCGATGTGAATTCCCTTATCATCGTCGAAGTGGACGGAGAGACCGACGAGGTCATCCAGAGGGATCTTAAAATCGTCGAGGAGGTGGCAAAGGCCAACAAGGCGGTTTCAGTCACTCCTTCCTTCGACCCCAAGGTCATCGCCAAGTGGACCGACGCCAGGAAATCCGTCCTCGCATCCCTGTCCGTGTTGAAGCCCGGATACGTCTCCGTCTCCCTGGCCGACGATATGGGTGTCCCCGTGTCCAAGGTCCCCCAGGCCGTCGAGGCCTTCCAGAGGATCGCCGACAAGTACAACGTCACAGTCGCCACCTACGGTCATGCGTCCGACGGAAACCTGCACACCAAGATGGTCCTCCGTCCCGACGACAAGGACGAGTGGGACCGCGGTATCGCAGCAGTGAACGAGATCTTCGACTTCTGCATCGCGGCAGGCGGAACCGTCACCGGAGAGCACGGTGTCGGAATCTCCAAGGCACTCAACTTCCAGGAAGAGAGGAAGACCGAGATCGACTGTATCAACGATCTCAAGCGTGCCTTCGACCCCAAGAACATCCTGAACCCGGGAAAAGCGTCCCAGTGGACCGGCAATCCCCTTCAGCAGCTCAGGTATCCCTGCAAAGAATACATGTGATGTCCCAGGACATCAGAAACGACTTACCTCCGGGCCCCGGATGTTCCGGATCCCCGGAGGATCTTTTGTTTTGAATCACTCACAGAGTGTAATAGAAATCGGGGACCATTCCGGTCATTCTTGAGATGAACAGTACGCCCGCGATGACGATGCAGAGCAGCCAGATCCCGGAGTCCCATCTCATGATCTTGGCGCCGTCCAAGATTCCGATAGGAAGCAGATTGAACAGTGCCAGCGATGCGTTCAGGATGAACATGAGGTAGAACAGGATGATGATCGGGTTGCCGTTGAACACCATACATCCCATGAGTCCGATGACCGAGAGGATGATGTTGACGAGAGGTCCTGCAAGGCTTATCTTCCCGTCCTGTTCCTGGTCGACGTATCCCTGAATGTAGGTCACACCGGGTGCGGCGAAGAGGAATCCGAGAGGCGCCATGACAAGGGCGAAGAGAAGTCCCACCGGGAACATGCGGTACTCGGACCACATTCCGAACTTCTGTGCCGTGAACTTATGTCCCAGCTCGTGGAACACGAAGCTCATGATGACGACGGCGGCCATGAGGATGAACAGTCCCAGAGGCCACAGGGAACCCATTCTGTGTTCGAAATAACTGGTTACAAAAGAGGTGTTCCTGAACATCAGCATGAATGCCAATGTGAGCACCAGGATGGAGATCAGAAGGTCCCTGATCTCGATCTTGCTGAACCGATATGGTTTGAGACGTGCGTCTCTCAGCGAATCATAGTCCATGTGTCGCGGAACTGATTATAGTTTATAAACATAGAGCGGTTAGCGGCGGGTATGACCCCCGTCATAACGAACATAGCGAACGGTAAGGAGGTGTGCAGGTGGTGTGACAGCTGCGGCACGCTGCTTCTTTCCAGGAAATGTTCGAAATGCGGCGGACCCGGACGTGAATTCGAGATCAACAGTCCGGGAGACATCCGTCCGTGCATGGGGGAGAGCGTCGGGATCCTGGAGAAACTGTTCGAAGAGACATACGGGACCTCGTCGCCGATCAAAGGATGTTCTATCTTTTTCAACAAGGTGCCGGGAGAGGACCGCACCGATGAGATCATCGCCTACGGGCAGGTCATCGGGGTGCTGCGTTTCGATCTTGCCGAAAACCGTCTGAAGGTAGAACTCAGACAGCCCGGTGCGGAACTTTTCGACGTGGTGGCGACCAAGAACATCGTCAGGATCTTCGGAGTGTCCGGCCATTTGAAAGGAAAGACCGTCCCCGGTGCGAATGTATCGGAGGTCATCGGAGAGTTCTCCGCAGGGGAACCTGTCATCATCAGAAAGGGGCTCAAAGTGGGTCCCGGAGTGGCTGTGGCCGACAGTGCCAGCATAAGAACCGCCGAGAAGGCGGTCAGGGTCAGGGACCTCAACGCCCTGCAGGGTGTCACCCTGTGTCCGGGAGCGGACAGGAAGACCTTCCTCGAGTGCAACAGGGCCCATCTCAAGAAGCTCGAGAACAACGCAGTTTCCGAGATCAAGAACTACCTCAAAGGAAAGACCCAGACGGTCACAGTTTCATTCTCCGGAGGTAAGGATTCCCTCGCCGCCTACGGTCTGACCGCAGCTGTCGTGAAGCACCCCGAACTCCTTTTCACCAACACCGGACTCGAGTTCCCCGAGACCTTAGCTTATGTGAAAAGCTTCTCGGAGAAGAACCGCCTCACCATCCACACCGCAGAGGCCGGAAATGCCTTCTGGGACAATGTGGATGTGTTCGGTCCGCCGGCCAAGGATTTCAGGTGGTGTTGCAAGGTCTGCAAGCTCGGACCGATCACCGATCTGATATCGAAACACTATCCCAAAGGGACCATAACCTGCGAAGGCAACCGGTCTCTGGAATCATTCTCCCGTGCAGGCACCCCCTTGGTCACCAAGAACCCCTTCGTTCCGAACCAGGTGAATCTGAATCCGGTCAGGAACTGGTGTGCCGCGGAGATCTGGGGATACATTTGGATGAAGGGATTGGACTACAATCCTCTTTACGACAGGGATTTCGAGCGTATCGGCTGCTATCTCTGTGCTTCCTGTCTTGCTAGCGAATGGCGCAACACATCGAGGATCCACCCGGAGATGTACGAAAGGTGGGAGAAACATCTTCACGAATACGCGGAATCCAACGGACTTCCTCCGGAATACATCGACATGGGATTCTGGCGCTGGAAGGTCCTGCCCCCGAAGATGAGGCAGCTGGCGGACGGACTCGACCTGAGGATGGAGTCTAAGAACTCCAACGGGCTGTCGCTGAAGGTCATGAAGGGGGCATCGGTGTGTGTGGCAGGCGGATATTCCATGGAGGCCGTCGCCACCGTTCCCCGTTCCAGGGACTTCTCCTATGTCGAGGATGCCCTCCGTACCATCGGTGAGGTGAAGTATTCTCCTGAATTCGAGATCGCCCTTGTGAAGCTCAAGGTCGGACGTGCAAGACTGTTCGGCGGAGGTCAGGTCTCCGTTACGGCACCGACCGCCGAGGACGCCCGCAGGACGTTCGAAAAGGCAGTGAAAGCACTCATCAGAGCAGAGCTCTGCACCCAGTGCGGCATATGCGTGAAGACATGTCCCAGAAAGGCGATCCGTATAAAAGGCGGAATGAGGGTCGACCCCGAACGCTGCGTCTCCTGCGGACTCTGCGAGAAGTCCTGTATGGTCGTCCACTACTACGATAAGATCATGGCCGGCAAGACCGCCGCCCTGCCATCGGCGGAACAGGTGAAGAAGGAACGTCCCGCTTCGCAGAATCCGAACCGCCGTCCGCAGGGTCAACACTCACAGGGGCAGCGTCAGCAGGGCCAACGTTCTCAAGGTCAGCGCACCCAGAGGAACGGAAGATCCAACGGAAACCGCAACAGGTCCCGCAGGAACAACGATTCTCCCCGCCGGTCCGAGAGAAGACATTAAATTTATACTGGTTGCTTGATGAGAGCATATGCAGACGTTCTATATCGCGGCCGCGCTCGCGTTTGTCCCAGCGCTCCTGTTGATGTACATATTCCTCAGACCGTACACCTATCCCGCCACCGAACGTCCGTATTTCAGCGATCCCTCGTTCTTCTGGCTCTTTGCGGTCGGACTGGTCGCGGGAACCGTCCTGTTCCTTGTTTACACTTACATCGCAAGCAGTTTCATCACCGTTCTCGTGTATGCCCTGGTCCAGGTCATGGTCGTGGTCGTGGTGATGAACCTCAAGCGTTATCGCGGCAAATCGGACAGTATCTTCTACGGTTTCGGTTTCGGCCTCGGTGCCGGAGCGACCACCGGTATGGGTCTGATCTACTGGTTCGCCACCTCTGCTGAGATCATCGGAGGATCCATGTCCGCTGTGGACTACGTGTTCCTGTTTGTGCTTTCCATCGCGATGATCTTCCAGTACAGCGCAGTGGGGATCACCGTCGGCGACGGTATCGCAAGGCACATCCCTATGCAGTATGCGGTCCAGGCGATGATCTACAACTTCATCTTCTGGGCGGTGTTCTCGATAACCCTTCTGAACTCCGCCACCGAGATCTATCTCTACGGTGTGGCCGCCATGTGTCTGGTGATCTCCGCGATGTACCTTATGTACACTTACAAGAAGGAGATCCCGGCGATCATCGCCGACGTCGACCGTATGAACCGCAAGCAGAAAAAGAACTGATTTCAGGCGGTGTAGCGACCGTACTTGGTCTCGTGGACGTATCCGTTGACCAGCATGGCCTTGAGCATTTTCTCGGCGTGCTTAGGTTCGATCTTCTCGAGGTCCTCGAAGGTGAATTCCCCGTAAACCTCGGTGAGTCCTTTGGAAAGGACCTCCATCTTCTCCTCGAGGGAGTGGGTGTGGTCGTACTTGTACTCCAAAGTGGAGTAGGGGTCTATGTCGGAAAGGTCCTCCTTCTTCTTCACCGGTTCCACGACGCCGGTGAGCTGGTTCAGGGCGGCCCTGACCATCGAAGCGTCCTCGCTCTGATAGTACGAGCGGAGGTTCTTGTTCACGAAGGAGAGTCCGCAGTAGGGGCAGGTGGATGTCTTGTCTTTGTAATCGACGATCCTCTTCCTCTTGCATCTGGGACATGCGACTATTCCGAACATCGTATCATCTGAAATCGCAGAATACAAGCGAGGAGATGCAGCATCCGTAGGTCCCTTTCGGAACGCAGAGGCATTCCACACGGGTGTGGATCGGACCGAACTCCGCTCCGCGGATCCTGGACATCTCCTTCATCTTCTCGATGAGTTCGCGTTCAAGATCTTCTTTGCTTCCGTGGAGGTGCCCTTCGGCCACATATCCTCCGTGGCCGTCCTTGCGGTAGGTGTAGGCGATCCCGGCCGCAATGTTCTCACCAGAATGTCCTCTCATCTGGGACAGTACGCAGAAGGTGACCGCGCCCATAGGGATGGGGCGGATGGCGACCTCTTCCGCTCCATCGGGAATGACGGAGGAGACAGCCACCAGGTTCTGCTCGCAGATGCCTGCATTCATAAGTGCCAGATCGAATGCGTTGAGGTCCGAGATGGGGCTCGTCGCATGTCCTGAGGTGATGAAGAATTCCTTGGGTACCAACATTGACATTTTATCAGCCGTAGATGTTCTGGTTGACCGCGCTCTGCTGATTCTGCTGTGCGCGGATCCTGGCGTCGATCTCCTCCGCCTCATGCATCAGCGGGGCAGGGTCGACCTCCAGTTTGGGGATCAGTTTCTTGAGGGTCTCGAGCGCATCGGCGGCGGCACGGGGGTCCGGTAACTGCGGGTTGGCCGGGGCCAGGATGCAGACCGTATCTGTTTCATCGATCTTGCCCTGGAACAGTCCCACTCCGGAGATCCCGCGGACGAGCCCTTCGTCAAGGGTCTTGACGTCGGCATCGACGAGGATCTGTTTCGCCTTCTGGTTGGAATACGCGGCAAGGAGGGAGGCGTTGTTGTCCACCCTTGCGAATCCGTCGACGAAGATGATCTCCTGAGCACCCATCTCCCTGACCGTGTTGAGGACGAACAGGGTGAAATCGTAGGCCTGTTCGGGCTTGGGAGAGAGTTCCGAGGTGACGATGATGACATCCCTCGCCTTCCTGCGGGGTGCGGGAGCCTTGACCTCCATAGGCTGGCTCTCTTCCGATGCGGTCTCAGAGCCAGTCTCCGCCGCCTTCTTCTTCTTGCGTTTGGGCTTGGGAAGCGCACCCGCGTAGATCCTGATCGGAGGATAGGGGTTTCCGCCGGTGATCAGGGTGTACTGCTGGATATCTTCAAGGGTCATTCCTGCCACGACATCCAGTTTCAGTTCGCGGGCCAGGTAGCTCGTGAGGATGGAACCCACAAGTCCGATGCTCGGAAAACCGATGACGGCGATAGGGTCGCGAAGTTCCTTACGTTCATACCAGTAGAGTCTCGGCTCAGACATTGTGTCTGCTATAGGATTTCATTATATGATTGTTCCCAACACACAGTTTCTTAACGGTTATCGTTGTGTAGGCGCCCATGCAAGATTGTCCGATCGAGATCAGCAAGACGTCCGGCGGCATACCCGTCATCACCGAGACCGTCTCCACCAGTGCCAATGCGGGGTTCCTGACCGCCGTCCGTACGGGTTCCAGGGACGAGTATGACGGAATTTTCGGTCTTTCCCACCTTCTGGAACATACCGTTTTCAGGGCCACCAAGACCTCCAATTCCTTTGAGATGGCGAAGGAGATCGAGGGTGCGGGAGGAGAGCTCAACGCCTTCACCGCGAAGGAGATGACCGGTTATTACGGCATCACCCTGGGCGAGACCGCTGATGTGGCCATGAAACTCGTGGCGGATATCGTCGCCAATCCTCTGATCAACGAAGGGGACACCGCCCTGGAGAAGGAGATAGTCCTCCAGGAGCTCAGTTCCATCAAGGCCGAGCCGGAATCGTACATCCACGACCTGTTCGAGGAGCACCTGTGGGACGGCAACGAGCTCGGATGGGACGAGGGCGGAAGCGAAGAGACAGTCCTTCCCCTGACCTATCTCGACCTCAGGAAGTACTACAACGAAAGGTACGGCAGGCAGAACCTCGCGGTCTTCGCGTCCGGAAACATCGACAGCGACAAGGTCCTCAAATGGGCCGAGGAGTCCTTCGACGGAATGGACGCACCGATCGTCAACAAGAGGACCGCACCCAATGTGCCAGGAGCCAAATACACCTACGTGAAACACGACTCCCCCCACCTTCATATCGGGTTCGGATTTCCGGTCGGAAAGCTCGACGGAAGGGGAAGGGCGGTATCCAAACTGCTCGGAGCCGTGCTCGGTTCCGGAACCAGTTCCAGACTGTTCCAGAACGTCCGCGAGAAGAACGCGCTTGTTTACTCGATCTACAATGACACCCATCATTACAGCGATGCGGGGTACGTTTCCGCCTTCATGTCCTGCACCCAGAAGAACGTGATCAAGGCACTGAACGAGACCGCGAGATCGTATTCGGTCTTCAAGAAGGAAGGTCTCGAGAAGGGCGAACTCCAGAGGATCAAGAATCTCCTGAAGGGAGCGATCGCAAGGAGCACCGAGACCACCGACAACAGGATCTACCGTCTCTGTTCCGCATATATGACCCACGGGGCCGTCCGCAGCACCGCGGAATCATTGGAACTCGTCGACTCCATCACGGAGGACGAGATCATGAAAGCCGCTGATGAGATCTTCCGCCCCGACAGGCTCAACATATCAGTGCTGGGACATTGCGGAAAGACGGTTCAGGAATTCGATATCTCCTCTTTGGAGATCTGATCCCGGTCCTTCCGGAAACAGTCGAGGACATGGAGGACGGCGTTCTTTGCCGACTCCATCCTCCCGGCGACCTCGGGCGTGAGCTCCTCGCTCATGGTCGCCATATCTTTTATTTCCATAGCGACGAACTTTATCTGCAAAGGCATCGAATCGGGGTCCATCTGACGTCCGATCTTGATGGCGGTGGCGATGTTGATATCGTGTGCTGGCACATCGTGCACCGTGGACTCGAAATCGGCCACGTCGAAGATCAGGATCGTTCCGGGGTCGTAGTTCCAGGTCTGTATCGCATCGACGATCACGGCATAGCTGTAACCTCTGAGCAGGGGCAGAAGCTCCAGGCCGCCGACGGCCTCCTGGAAACAGTCCACGTCCTCCATACCCATCTCTTCGACGGCGGAGGACAGTCTCAGACCTATCGAATCGTCGGTCATGATGGGACTTCCGATTCCGATAACCGCCAAACGTCCGTTGAGTGCCATAACAGGCCATGGTGCGGATGTTATATTGATTGTTTGCCGGAAAGGGTTTGTTCTGACGGCTAAACCCTTATAGAATCATACCTATAGGCGGAGACGATGGACATAAAGATCCGCACCGAGCAGGTGATCAACGGGCAGCCGATAACCAACCGTCAGCTGGAGGCGCTCCGTACCGTGGCGAAGACAGGCAGCATGTCGGCCGCGGCCAAGAAACTGGGTGTCTCCATCCCAGTGATCCATCGTTTCATCACCAACATCGAGTCTGCCGCAGGGGAGCCCGTCACCAAGTCCACCCCCAAGGGCACGATGCTCACCGATGCGGGGAAACTGATCATGGACCGTTATGTCGCCGCCGAGGCCCGCTGTTCGGACGACAGGGGATTCACCGTCGCCTGCAGTCCGGTGACCGAGGACCTGATGATGTCCGTGCTTTCATCTTTGAAGATGAACGATGTGGAGCTCGTCGTCTCCGACGACATCCACAACGCGAGGATGATGCTCGAGGGTCTGGCGGACATCGCGCTCATCGACGATCCCCTCTATCTTTTCGACATCGATGAGTACGGATACGACGCCGAGGAGGTCGGATACATGGGAATGGTCTACGTCGACAACGGTCCCTCCTTCATCCGCTACAAGTACGGTGCCCAGAGGGTGGCGTTCATGTTCCTCGACACCATAAACACCGAATACTCCGTCGATGCCGAGACATACTCCCTTTCCGAGATGCTCGCCTCGAACAAGAGCTTCTTCGTGGACGAGTTCCTGCTCACCCGTAAGGGTCTGAGGCTGAAGAGCGCTGTCGACCCGAAGGTCCTGAGGCACGCCATCACCGCCGTTTACCGTTCGGAGAACAGAACGGTTATGAAACTGGTTAATGCCCTCAAGGCGAGACACATCGAATGATGCTGGCCGTTGTTATTTTTAGGTTTACCTTATCGGGTACTCCTAACCCTCTTTGACCCATCTCTATTATATAGGTTCAGAAAATTTTTGGTTCGAGGATAAAATGGAGTTTAAAAGTAACCCCGAATTTGAGCAGAAGCTCGCCGAGCTCGGCGGAGCAGATGCAAAGCTCTGTTTCCAGTGCGGAACCTGCACTGCCGGATGTCCTTCCGGAAGGCGCACCTCTTACAGGGTAAGGAAACTCGTCAGAATGGCACAGCTCGACATGGAGCAGGAGATCGTCAACAGCGAGGAACTCTGGATGTGCAGCACCTGTTACACCTGCGTCGAGAGATGCCCCCGCCGCGTCCCCATCGTCGACATCGTCATCGCCCTCAGGAACATGGCAGTCGCACAGGGACACATCAAGCCCGCTCACAAGAAGACCGCGACCAACCTCTACGCATACGGCCACACCCTCGCCATCAACGACGACATCAAGGCCCAGAGGAAAGTTCTCGGACTCCCCGAGGTTCCCCCCACCGTTATGGCGAACCCCGCAGCATACGACCAGTTCAAGGCCCTTCTCGAAGCCGCTAAATTCGATGAAATCTGCAAGGAGTGAAATCCATGGCTAAATATGCATTCTTCCTCGGATGTGTCGCACCTCTCAGGTACCCCGGTATCGAGAAGTCCACCCGTGTTGTTTTCGACAAGCTCGGAGTAGAGCTCGTCGACCTGACCGATGCCTCCTGCTGCCCTGCACCCGGAGTCATCAAAGCATTCTCCAAGATCACCTGGCTTGCCGCCGCAGCAAGGAACCTCGCACTCGCCGAGAAAATGGGTCTCCCCATCATGACCATCTGCAACGGATGCTACGGATCCCTCTTCGAGGCCGCCCACGAGCTCAACAACAACGCTGACGAGCTCGCAAAGGTCAACGAGATCCTCGGAAAGGTCGGAATGAAATACAACGGAACCACCAAGGTCTACCACTTCGCAGAGGTCCTCTACAACGAGGTCGGCGTCGAGAAGATCAAGGCCGCATTCACCAAGCCCCTCGCATACAAGATCGCAGTCTTCTACGGATGCCACTTCCTGAAGCCCACCGACATCAAAGGAATCGATGACGCTGAGGCACCCCACATCCTCGAGGACCTCGTTGAGGCCACCGGATGCAAGGCAATGCCCAGGAAGCAGCCTATGCTCTGCTGCGGATCTGGAGGAGGTCTGAAAGCTGCCTTCGGTAACGTCACCAAGGAGTTCACCCTCACCAACCTCGAGAATATGAAAGCATCCGACGCTCAGTTCATCGTCGACGTCTGTCCGTTCTGCCACCTGCAGTTCGACTCCGCCCAGAAGGAACTCGGCTTCGAGATCCCCGTTCTCCACCTTGCTCAGCTCTACGGAATCGCTATGGGCATGCCCGAGACCGATCTCGGACTTGCACTCCACAAGGTTCCTGTCAAGCTCTGATCAGGTTCAGATAAACTTCACAGGGGGCTTCGGCCCCCATTAATTATAGAATTTTTGAGGAACGGATTTTCCTCAGTGCGATCTTTCCAGCTCTTCGATCTTTTCGCGGGCCTCTCTGATACCGCCTTCGTAGGCCATCCTGTACCATTCGAGCGCTTTTCCGATATCTTTTTCGGTACCGAGCCCGAGCTCGTAGCATCTCGCCACATTCATGAAAGAGATGACATATCCAGATTCAGCAGCCTGCATGTACAGTCTGAATCCGCCCTCTGGGTCATACGATTCCGATTCCTCTACAAAATACATGTTTCCGAGGTTGTTCATCGCTGGCGGATATCCGGCATTGGCCGATTTGAGACACCATTCAAGTGATTTGATATAGTCCGTTTCGGTCCCTTCGCCGGCAGAATAGCAGCAGCTCAGGTAGAACTCCGATTCATGGTCTTCTTTTTCCGCACCTTTCAGGAACCAGGAGAATGCGGTCTCCGGATCCCGGGGGACTCCGATCCCTTCGAACAGCAGAAGACCCAGATTCCTCATGCTGGGTATGTCCTCCGCCATCGCTCCTTTCTCGAAATAGAACGCGGCAAGGGTGTAATCGCGGTGTGCTGAATCCTTCAGATAGCAACTTCCGAGTCCGCGCCATCCTTCGGGGACGCCGTTCTCGGCAGCCTTGTTGTACCATTCCACAGCCTTCTGGAAATCCCTGTCCGTCCCTTCTCCGTTATAATATGCAGTTCCGAGATTGCACATGGACCTGGGATTCCCTTCCATGGCTGCAAGTTTGAGCCATTTGAATCCTTCGCCGAGATCTACGATCCCGCCGTATCCGTTGTTGTAGCAGTCTGCGACACAGCCCATCGCTTCGGTGTTTCCGTTCTTTGCGGCGGAAAGGAACCAGCGGAACGATTCGGTCAGGTTCTTCCTGACGCCTATCCCGTTCTCATAACATACCGCGAGGCTGTACATCGATTCTGTATGTCCCAGATGCGCGGATTTGTAATAGAGTCTGTATGCTTTTTTGAAGTCGTGGGGGACCCCGTCGCCGTTGATGTACATGGTCGCAAGGGTGAAACACGAATTGGCGTCACCGATGGAAATGGCCTTTTCAAGCAGTTCCACGGCCTTCTTTTCATCTATTTCCGTTCCGATCCCGGTCTTGAGCATCGACGATGCGATATACATGGCATCCGTGCATTTCTGCTCAGCGGATTTCAGGAACCATGAGAACGCCTCCTTCTCGTTTTTCTCGGTCCCCTTTCCGAGATAATAACAAAGACCCAGATTGTACTGTGCGGTGCTGTCTCCTCCGAGTGCGGCTATCGTATAACATTGGAATGCCACATCGGGCTGACCTGCCTTCTCCTTGATTATCCCGAGGCTGCTGTATGCGGAGAGAACATCCGAACCGATCGCCTCCAGGAACCATTTTTCCGCCTCGGCCATATTTACATCTGTGCCGGTGCCGTTGAAACAGCATCTGCCTGCCGCGGCCTGTGCCTCACCGAATCCCTGTTCGGCGGAATCGAGATAGTATTCGAAGGCCTTTTTCGGATCGGAATCCGTCCCTAATCCGAATTCGAAGCACTGTCCCAGACGGAAAAGTGTCTCCGGCCCCTTGGGTTCGGCGGAGTTCAGAAGTCCGAATCCTTTCTGTTCATCCTTCTCTGTACCCTTGCCTTCGAGACACATCATCCCGGCGACCGCCCTGCATCTGCTGTTTGTTTCGGAATAGCGGCTGTGGATAGAGAATGCGGTCTTGTAGTTCCTGCGGGCACCTTTGCCGGTGCGGTAGGCTTCTCCGAGCATGAACTGGGCCTCACTGTCGCCGTTCTCTGCATCAGCGGTGAGTTTCGAGAGGTAGGAATTCATTCGGCGGATGCATATTTTGTTCAGTATTTCAGTATTGTCCGTATCAGCCATGTATTGCGATCTGCAGTTGTGCCGTTTTCGGAAACTGAATTCTCAGGTCTGTCCGGACCTTGTGTTTAGCGGGTCAGCTTTAAATATATGCGGTATCAGTACAAAAAGGAAATTTATTTCTTTTTAGGGTAAAATTTTATATGCTGGCTATTGTAAAAATTAAGTGCTGTTAATTTTTTCTCAAAATCCGCCGAAATCCAATTCATTATATAGGGAAAGCATTTCAACGAGTTCAATAAAGAGGCTATCAATATGGCAGGCGACAAAGCAAAAGCAGCAGCCGGAAGGAAGGCGAAAGACAAGTGGAAGATGAAGGAGTGGTACAACGTACACGCTCCTCGTATGTTCAACGAGACCGTCATCGGAGAGTCCCCCGCATCCGACCCTGAACTCCTCATCGGAAGGCAGGCAGAGGTTACCGTCGGCGAACTCACCGGAGACCTTTCCAAAGCACAGATCAAGCTCAAATTCAAGATCGTCGGATCCGACGGTCACGAAGCAAAGACCGAGTTCATCGGCCACGACCTCACCTCAGATTACGTCAGGAGGCTGACCCGCAGGAAGAAGACCAAGACCGACCACGTCGTCGATGTCGTCACTTCCGACGGATTCAAGCTCAGGCTCAAGACCATGTCCATCGCGGACAGGAGGATCCAGGCATCCCAGGAAGACGGAATGCGCGCTCACATCTCCGCATACCTCACCCAGTTCGCTGCCGAGCACACCCTCGCAGACATCATCAAAGTGATCATCTCCGGCGACATGGCAAAGGACACCGCAAAGGCATGCCACCCCATCATCCCCATCAAGAGGATCGAGATCCGCAAGTCTGAGGTTCTCGCCAGGGGAGACGCAGAGCCCGAGTCCATCATCGCAGAGCCCAAGGCCGAAGAGACCGAGGCTCCCGCTGAGGAGACCGTCGAGGCTCCTGCAGAGGCTGAGGCCCCCGCAGAAGAGACCACCGAGTAAACCTTTCACGGGGCTTCGGCCCCATCACCCATCAATTTTTCACATTTTTCAGAACGATTCGAGTTCTTTCATTGTCGTCTTCAGAAGCTAACATCCCGTGCTGGATTGGACCGGTCTTGCGTAACCCTTATAATAGATAAGTTGTTGACTGACTTTATACGTCGGGGTGGCTCAGCCTGGTAGAGCGTCGGACTCATAGGGTTCAGGTAATAACTGACCTCACCAGGGAAATCCGAAGGCCGAGGGTTCGAACCCCTCTCCCGACACCAACTTATCTCAAATTTATGTGATCGGCACCTTATTTTGCGCCGATGACCCAGCAATACGAAATAAGTTATATTCTCCAGTTGATAACCAACGTATGCGGTTGATCATCTATAACGGCAAAGGGGGCGTCGGAAAGACATCGGTCTCCGCCGCCACCGCGCTGAGAATGGCCGAGAAAGGCCACCGTACGATAATCATGAGCGTCGACACTGCGCACTCCCTCGGAGATTCGTTCGATGCGGAGTTGGGTCCGCAGATCGTGAACGTCGCGCCCAATCTCGATGCGCTGGAACTTGATATCGTCTATGAGATGAGGACCAAATGGACCGCGATCAGCGAATACCTTTCGGCATTCATGGTGTCCCAGGGTATCGACGGCATTTCTGCCGAAGAAATGGCCATCTTCCCCGGAATGGAGATGGTCGCGGCATTGCTTTACGTCCTCACCTTCAGGGACGAGAACAGATACGACGTCGTCATCATGGACACCGCCCCGACCGGAGAGACCCTGAGGCTCATGAGTTTCCCCGATGTCTCGAGCTGGTATCTCGACAAGGCGTTCTCGATCTTCAGCAGGCTTATGGGTATCGCAAGGTTCACCGTCGGAAAGCTCGTGGACTTCCCGCTCCCGACCAAAGAGGTCATCAAGACCTTGAAAGGCCTGAAGAACCAGATGTGCCAGGTGAAGGATATCCTGGAGGATGCCGAGAACACCACCATCCGTCTGGTGCTGAATCCGGAACGCATGGCCATCAACGAGACCCGCCGTTCCTATGCCTATATGTGCCTTTACAACAAGAATGTGGAATGTCTCGTCATCAACAAGGTGATCCCCGAGGACGCCGACGGCGAGTTCATGAAACAGAAGCTCGCGGAACAGAGCGAGTATCTCGATATGATCCACGAATCTTTCGACCCCCTGAAGATCTTCCAGGCCAACATGCTGAAGACCGAGATGAGGGGAAGGGAGAAGCTGGGTCTGCTTGCGGACATGATCTTCGGGGATTCCGATCCCATCGAGGTCTACTCGGACACAAGCCCCATGAAGTTCACGGAGAAGGACGGAGAGGTGGTGCTCACCATCAAGATGCCCTTCGTCCCGCAGGACAACGTCGAACTGTACAAAGGAAAGGAGAACACGATCATATTGAACATCGGCAGCCAGAGACGCACCGTGTCCCTGCCGATGACGCTCGCCGACGCGGAGGTACTTGGTGCCGAGTTCGGCGACGGATACCTGCATGTCAGGTTCAGGAGATGAGAATATGGCTGATGAGAAGAAATACGATGAAGAGACCCAGAAGTTCTATGACGAGAACAAGGAGATGATCGACAAGATCCTCTCCAAGAGCAAGGAGGAAGGTGCTGAATCCGAGAAGGAGTATCTCGAGGAGATGCTCAGAAGGGCCGCCTTCGAGCGCAGGATGCGTATGGAGTATGAAGCTGAGAAGGCACGCCGCCAGGCATTCGACGGTGCCGAGAAGGCATATTCCGACTACCGCTACGGAAGAGGCCGCACCGAAGAGGCCTTCGAGGAAGGACGTGACCATATGCGCGAGTTCTCCCGCCGCCAGGGCGATTACCTCATGGACCTCCTTTATGACGGGGGCGACCGCGCAAGGGAGGAGTTCGACAGGGGAAGACGCTATTTCGAGGACCGCTACGAAGAGGACAGCGGAAGGATGAGGTACGCCCGCGACACCGCCCGCCGTGCATTCAACGACGGTTTCAACGATATCTTCGGTCCGTTCTGCGACCCCCGCTTCCAGAAGCATCTGATCGGTGCCGGACTGGAGATGTGGATGGCACTCAACTCCCTGATCAAGGCCGGACCTTTCCCAGATTCCGTCAAAGAGGCCTTCGAGGGAGCCGACAGAAACCGCAGCGCCGAATTCTGCAGGAAGAATGAGTACTGCGAGAAGAAGCCGTCAGAGAAGAACAAGCCCCAGCAGATCAAGATCGTCCCGACCGACAAGGGGACCAAAGAATGATCTCCGATGCCGACGGCATCACCGCGGTGAAGGCGGCGAGACTCGTCGTGGAGGCCGAGACCGAGGATAAGCTCATCCAGCCCGACCTCCCGGAGTCGTTCTCTGCATCGAAACAGGGAGTCTTCGTCACTCTGAACGAATATCCGTCAGGTATCCTCCGCGGATGCATAGGGTATCCGATCCCTCCGTTCGACCTCGCCCGCACGCTGGTCCTTTCGGCACGCGGAGCATGTCACGACCCCCGTTTCCCTCCGCTGAAGAGCTCGCAGGCAGGACGCTGCACTGTTGAGGTATCCATCCTCACGGAACCTGTGAAGATCGGGTACGAGACCGTCGAGGAACTGATGTCCCAGATAGAGATCGGAAAGGACGGTATTTCTGTGAAATACGTCCGCAACTCTGGACTGATGAACTCCGCCATCTTCCTTCCGCAGGTCCCTGTGGAACAGGGGTGGAACCTCAAAGAGTACCTCAGTTATCTCTGCCTGAAGGCGGGTCTCCAGGAGGACGCCTGGAAGTCCTGCGCACTGGAATTCGAGAAGTTCCAGGCAGAGGTCTTCGGAGAGAAGGAACCCCACGGTGAGATCGTAAGGTTGTGATCCGATGGATTTCGACACCGTGATCTGCGGACGGATGTACGTCGACGGACAGCTTAGTTACAATGAAGTGGGCATAACCGACGGTAAGATCACAGCCGTCGGAAAGCATGTCCCAGGCGGGGAGGAGCGCATCGATCTCGGATCGAGCATGACCGTGCTCCCCGGGTTCATGGACCCCCATGTCCATATGCGCGACCCCGGAATGACCCAGAAGGAGGATTTCCCCACCGGTACCTCGGCCGCGGTATGTGCGGGACTCACCTGTGTCCTCGATATGCCGAACACCAAACCTCCGGTCACCGATGTCGAAACCCTGTTTTCCAAGAAACGTATCCTCTCCGGAAGGGCGTTCACCGATTACGGACTCTTCGCCGCCCTGACCCCCGGATGTTCCGTCGGACTTCTGGCACCTCATGTCGCCGCATTCAAGATGTTCATGGGTTCCACCACCGGCAACATCCTTCTCAACGACGATGAGGAGATCGCTCCGCTGATGGACGAACTGTCCCAGACGGACAGAGTTCTGAGCGTCCACGCCGAGGACGACAACTTCATCGACCACGACACTCCCGAGAAATGCTGTCAGGACCATCTCCGCAACCGTCCTGCAGAAGCGGAATATTCCGCACTCCGCAGGCTCGCCCCCTACAAGGACAAGGTGAAGATCAACATCTGCCACTGTACCAATGCGGAACAGGTCGCCAGGGCCTCTGCGCTCGGATTCACCACCGAGGTCACGATGCACCATATGATGTTCGACGCCCTGACGAACACCTCTTCATTCTACAAGACCAATCCCCCAATCAGGGACCGTGCCACCAGGGACGCACTGTACCAGGCGTTCCTCGACGGGAAGATCACCATGTTCGGTACGGACCACGCCCCGCACACCTACGAAGAAAAGACCCAGGAGTTCGATTCCGCACCGGGAGGTATCCCCGGAGTGGAGACCTGCATGCCCATGGTGATGGAGATGGTGAGGGCCGGAGATGTACCTCTCTCCCTTGCCGTCCGCATGGGTGCCGAAGCACCATGCGACAGGTTTTCCGTCAATAAGGGGCACATCGCGGTGGGATACGATGCCGATCTCTCCATATTCGACATGAGGAACGTCACCGAGATCGATCTGAAGAAGCTGCACACCAAGGCCGGATTCAATCCGTACCAGGGCCGCCGGGCCATATTCCCCGACACTGTTATAATCAGGGGCCAGGTACAGGTGAAGGACGGAGAGCTTTGCGGCGAACCGCTGGGACAGGATATACGTGGCTAATTACGATGTGGATTACTCCGAGGTCGTCGGAAAGAAGGCAGAATGTTTGGACGGATGCGGCATGTGCTGCCTGTGCCAGCCGGAGGTTTTGCCTGCAGAGAGGGCGTTCTTCAAAAAGAACCATCCCAAATGTCTGGTGAAGACCCACGGAGCCGAGCCGTACACAGCTCTGGCACTTAAGAATGGCAGGGGTTCCTGCGTGTTCCTCAACGAGTGCAGGCGCTGCAAGGTCTACGACCACCGTACCACTTACTGTAAGCAGTATCCCTATCACATCTACGTTTCGGACCACGTGAAGGTCGAATTGGACCTTTCATGCAGAGGTCTCTGGACCGGAAACGGCCCTGATGCACTCACCGAAGCGAAGATCCTGGTCGCCAACGCTTCCGACCGTATCGAGGCCACCCTGCCGGAGGCCACCGAGGTCTACCGCCAGTTCTATGCCGCAGCGAAGGAGGCAGGCGTCATGGCGGACCCGTCCGCACTCCGCATGCTCGTGTCGGAGTCCATCTCCAACTTCTCGGACATCTCGTTCATCGGCAGACTGCTGGAACTTTCCGAGATGGAGGCCCAGGTGGACATCTCCTCCGCAAGGAAGGAGCACAAAATCGACCTCGACGAACTTTCCGTGGCCGCCCGCGAGACCGCATTGGAATCGCTTTCCAGCGACGACCTCCTTAATCTGCCTGTTTACGGTGCCGAGGATCTTTCATGGAACGTGTTCACGGTCGACGGGAACACCGTCGAATGGTTGCAGATCGGGGACGACGGGGAGTTTCACCACAAAGGTTTCGCTGACGCCGACAAAATCACGCTCAAGCCCATCGAGGAGGACGGAAAGAAGGTGCTGGAACAGTACGTTCAGGTGCTCAACGGAAGGGACAGTTTCCTGGGAAGCGTCTACGCCCTCATCGATGAGAACGGGTACGAGGACGACCTTTCCAACGCATATTACGGAAGCCTCGCCACCGCGGTGCTCGATGTCCTGTGGAGGGCCGCACTGCTCGACAGGTTCTTCGGGACCGGCATGGGCGCGAGAGGTATCCGCGAAGCGGTGATCTTCTACGACATGGACCGTCTGGACGCCCCTGCCATCGGAGCGTTCGTCTGATAATAATATAATAAAGAAAGCTCGATACTTTCTTATACTGTTTGCAGTATGGCAAACTCAATTTGGGCCATCGCTATGGCGTTTTCCTATAGGGAAAGCCGGTGAGCCCGCCCGCCGAAAGGCGAATCATAATCAAAGGAGAAATTCAAAATGGGAGCAGGAACAGCAGCACAGGGAAGACACAACAAGCACAAGACCCACATCCCCTGCCGCAGGTGCGGAAAACGCGCCTACAGCGTCAGGAAGGGAATCTGTGCATCTTGCGGATACGGTAAGACCGCAAGGATCAGGTCCTATACCTGGGCAAAGATTCACGAGTGATCTGATGTCGGGCCCGAGGCACTATTGCGGCGTGGTCGGAATCAACTCCGACCATGGTGTCGTAGCTAGGTTGCAGAAGGCCCTCATGATCATTCAGCACCGCGGTCAGGACAGCGCGGGCGTCTCTGTTTTTAACGGTACCACAATCGAGACCGTCAAGGGCGCCGGACTTGTTCAGACCGCTCTTCCGAAAGACCGCATCTCCGGACTTTCGGGCAATGCCGGTATCGGGCACGTAAGGTATGCCACCACCGGCGGAAAAGGCGTCATGAACGCACAGCCGATCACGATGACCACCGCGTTCGGAAACATCGCGCTGGCACATAACGGCGACCTTACAAATTACGAGAAGCTCAAAGCGGTCTACATGGCACAGGGTGCCGTTTTCCAGACCGATTCCGATACCGAACTCATCATAAATCTCCTTAGCAGGAAGATGGGTGCCGACCTCGACCCCGTCAAGGCCATCAAGGCCGTCATGGCGGAGATCGATGGTGCATATGCCCTTGCATTGCTCATCAACGGCAGGCTCTTCGGTATCCGCGACCCCCTCGGTATCCGCCCCCTCATCCTCGGAAAACTTCCCGACGGATATGTCGTGGTCTCCGAGTCCAGTGCGATCTACGCCCTCGGCGGAGAGATCGTCCGTGACGTGGAGCCCGGCGAAATCATCGAGGTCAAGAAAGACTCCTTTGTTTCGTACCGTGCCACCAAGAAATGCGCACATGCGTTCTGCTTCTTCGAATGGGTATACTTCGCAAGGCCCGACTCCATTATCGACGGACGTGAGGTATACGACGTCAGGAGGGCAGTCGGACGTGTCCTCGCCAGGGAACACCCTGTCGATGTCGACCTCGTCATGCCGATCCCCGACTCCGGAAGGGCCCACGCCATCGGATATTCGCTTGAATCCGGCATTCCCTATGAAGAAGGATTCATGAAGAACAGGTTCGCCGAGAGGACCTTCATCCTCCCCGACCAGGCCGAGCGTGAGCGTGCCGTCTCCGACAAGATGATCCCCATCAAGAGCACCGTCAACGGAAAGAGGATCCTCATCATCGATGACAGTATCGTCCGCGGTACCACCCTCAAGAGACTCATTAACATGCTCCGCGGCGCCGGTGCCAAAGAGGTCCACGTCTGCATCGGAAGTCCTCCGATCATCGCCCCCTGTTTCTATGGTATCGACATGAAGAACCGTGAGCAGTTCATCGCCAACAAGCACACCGTCGAGGAGATCAGGAAGATTATCGGTGCCGACAGTCTCGGTTATCTCAGCATCGAAGGACTTGTCGAGGCCGTCGGAATCCCCGCATCGGACCTCTGCCTTGCATGTGTCAACGGCAAATATCCCACCAAGATCGAAGGCGAAGAGTGCAGGTATCAGGCAAAACTGACCGATATCTTCTGAGATCTTTTCTTTTTCACTGCAGGACGAATGCCGCACCGACGACCTCTGAATGGCTGCCGTTGTTGCGTATTGTCATAAATCCCGAGTAGGTGTGGATCTCGTATTGGTCCATCACCGAGCTGCTGTCCTTGTCGGTTATGTCCGTGACCGTGCAGATGACGGTGTAAACGCCTACCGCATCCGCGGATTCTACGATATTGCCGTTTTCATCAACGATATGCATATCGATCGTGGCGGTGTGTCCGTCGGTCAGACCTATCACGGTATACGTGAGGGTGTACGCATCTCCTTTTGTCAGAAGCAGGTTGTCTGCGACCAGATCAGCGGTGTGGTGGAGGACCAGACCCCGTACAGGGTGATGCTCTTGGACGAACCGAAGTCGACGGTCTCGCCGGGATTGTATGTTTTTCCCGATTCAGTGCCCCAATATACGAAGTGCTTTGTATCGTCGGTGAAGCTGTTGTCCCTCACGATCGCGTCGGAAGCCGACTTGTATTTCGTGACGAACTGTGTCGAACTGTCCTCTGACTGCTTGTATGTCACCGAATATGCGGGCGAATCCGATGAGGCGGTAAGGGTGACATCCTTGGTGAAGGCCACATTCTCCGCCTTCAACTCATAATATGTACCGGTGGATTCATCATACCAGTAGCTGTATGAGGAGAGTGCGATCTGCGCGATCCATGAAATGTCAGAGGGGTAAAGGGTCAGAGATTCACCGATCTTCGCCTCCTGCGTATAAGTGTAGGTGTAACCGGTCCACTTACCTGTGATACTGTAGGTGATGGTGATCGTCTGATCTTCGTCCGTGTCTCCTGAACTGCTATCGGCTGCGATGTATCCGCAGGGTATCAGAACTGCACCTAATACTATGCAAAGGACCACGAGGGTCCCCGATACGGATCTTAGTGTGTTCATTGCAGTTCCTCCTTAGAACAAGGCCGTATGCCTTGATCCCGTAAATTTACCGGATTGCGTTATTTAACGATTTTTTCGACTGTTTGTAGACTCCGATCATCAAAAACCCAGTAGATCTGGCAAAAGATCTGAATTTCTCTTGATCTCCGAAGGTTTCCATACGGCTGAACTGTGGCAAACCTTTATGTATAGCAAGCCAATCTCAGCCTATCAACTGGGCAGGTAGATCAGTTGGAAGATCGTTACATTGGCATTGTAGAGGTCGCGAGTTCGAATCTCGCCCTGTCCACCAATTTTTCACTAGCCAGCATCTGAAATCAGTCCAAATTTCCTTGTCC